>CAYNBD010000031.1:0-11070 GCA_964395755.1 uncultured Gammaproteobacteria bacterium | reverse complement strand
CTCTGGCAATGTACATTCTGTTTATTTTATCCCCCTAAGAATACCTATTGTAACTCTCAGAAATATTATCCGTGACTGACGACGATGACCTTCTTAATTGATCTACGCTTCTATATTTTTCATCTTGGGGAAATTTTGCTGTTGCCTTATAAATAAATATTTCTAATCTCTCCGCTAATTTATAAATCTCCAAAGTTTCCAAACCCCTCCTCTTTGTATCCATATTTTTTATTTTTTAATATTTTATTTATATTTTACGTAAATTATTACCTCAATCTAACACCTATAATCTCTTCCTATGCCCTAAGTACCTAAGCCCTAATAAGACCATTTTTAACCTCCATAATAAAATATTCCTTATTCCTTATTCCTTATTCCCGCTTCTAACTTCGCTATCTCTTCCTCCACCGCTTTCCTTTCCAAAGACCCAGGCGGGTATTCGGAAGCGAGCTTTTTTAGCTCATCCACCCCGCTGCCAACGGCTTTGGTCTCTTTCTCTACCTCCGGCCTCGGCCGTAGGACGCCGGCAATTTTTTGGTAAACATCTTTTGTCCGCTTATCAATCGCTTCATACTTCCCCTGTTTGATAACGCCTAACTGGCCGTCCGGCTTAATCACGGGAATGGTTTCCTCCAGGCCTTCTTTGGTTAAAGATGACAGCTTTAATCTTTGGTATAAATTGAAAATAACATCAATATTTCCTTTTTCCCTAGCTGAAAGTTTCGCTATATTTTTATTGCTGGCCAAATACTGGCTTAGCTTCATCGCGTCCGTAAAACCCTCCTCGCCGAATTGGCTGCGAAAATCATTGAGCCAGTTGCCAATAGTCGGCGTTACTTCTTTATTGTCTAAAGAAATTTTTTCTTTGGTTATCCTGATCTGGCTGGCGGATAAAATCTTTCTTACCCTGACCTTAAAATTATCCCGCGCCTCCAGGGAATACAAAGTCAATAGATAATGCTCAAGCTTGTTCTTAATATCATAGCCCTCAATACCAAAAATCTTATCAAAATTTTTGGATAACAAATCATAAATATCGTTTTCTTTCAGGATAGGCAAAGCGATAAATTTCGCTTTAATAACCATCCGCTCGTAAAATTCAACTAAATCTTGGGGCAGTCTATTTGTAACTTCAGGCAAGGCCAAAAGTTTTTCTAAATAAAAATAAAAATCATGGGCTTTACCCACTTCGTTGTTGGTAATGATAAACTTAAGCTCGTTTTGGAAGCCTTCTATTACCTTTGAATCATTTAAATCGTATTTATCCATAAATGTCTTACTTTCTGTTTTTAAATATCTTATTATTTCTGTTCACAAAATTTTTTAAACCAAAAATTTTAATTTTGCCCTGTAACAGCTTTATATACCTCATCCGGAGATAACCTTAATCCGGTTTTAGAAAAACCTATCCTCTTAACCATCTCAATAAATTCTTCGCTTACCCCGGCCTTCCTCAGCTCATCAGTCACTGTGGATAAATTCTGGGCGGAATTGATGGCATACCTGTTTGCATGCTTTGCTACAAAGTCAGACGTATCGCCTAGGGCCCGGCTAAGCATTAAGCCCAAGCTGGTAACCATAAAATCACGGCCGCTACCGTCTTTTCTGGGCCTTTCCCCGCCGTAAGCCAGCCGATTTAAAGCGCGGGCAATAACCTGCGGATCCATTTTCATAATTTCGGCAAAAGATTCCTGGGCGTGGGCAGAATCGTCCCAATTACCTTCCTTTCCTTTAATAAGACTGGTTAAACTGCCATCGGCTTTGGTGCCGACCGTCCTGGCCACTTCCCAATGCCCGGTCTTTTCCGCCAAACCGCCGATGTCGCTTTGTACTGCCAATGCTTCCTGCTTATCCATCCCCAATTCGTCCATTAATTTCTCTTGGGTAAACTTATGCAGTCCAACCGCCGTGCTGTCGTAACCAAAAGCGTTTAGCCATTCATTTTCGTTAGCATCAGAAGTCATTTTTTCCATAATGGCAATCGCTTTATGTCTATCCTTAGAGGCCATAGCGCTGCGCAAATAACTTAATAGTTGGGGAACATGGGTAATATCGGCGATTTTCTTTTTTTCCTCGTTGATTAAAGTTCTTTCCGCGGCCCGGCCCTCAAATCCCCGGGGCGGCATTCTTTTTTCCAAGCCCTCATCAATTTTCTTAATGTTTACTTCAAGATCTAATCTTTTCGCGTCCACTCCTTTAGCCTCAACTGCCCCTAATTCTTTTCCCTTACTCTCTATCATTGCGTCATTCTTCTTTAATTCCTCTTCCCGTTTTTTAACATCCTCGTCGCTTAAACCGAGATTGCCCCGATTGTCAATTTCATCTGAAATTCTTTTTTTATTTCCTCTTAAAATCTCTAAATCGTCTTCAATTCTATCTTTATCGGCTTGCTTTTCTTCGTCACTTCTATAAACATCCCCCAGTTCCTTAAGTTGCGCTTCAAGTTTTGCTCTTTCTTCAAACTTTTTCTCGCGCGATCTTATCCCGCCGCCGGGCGCGACAGTTTTAAACATTTCTTTAAATCCTTTCCAATTGGCAACACCGCCAATATAATTCTCCGTCCAATCCGCGCCTGCTCCCAATCCTCCCACCAGGCCCCTGATCCCGCCTTTTTCCAAAAGCTGTTTGCCCCTGGTTTTGCCCTTCTGAAGGTCTTTCTGTTTTTTAATTTCCAAGCCGGTTTTAATCTGCCGGCCGATTTCAAAAGGGTTAAGCTGAATACCATGTTTGGCAGCGGCGATTTTTCTCGTTCCCCAAGCGCCAAATCCAGATATTCCTTTACCCATAAGCATCGGCGCTTTCTTCGCCCAAGCCAAGCCCTTGCCGGCAATACTCCCCGCTATCCCCCCCACCTGCTGGGTAACCATCAGGCCGCCGATTAACAGGCCGATGGTGATAATATAGGTTTGAAAATTATTACTGCAAAACAAGGAGGTAAGCCCGGCGCATAACTCCTCTTCTTTGCCCAAAACTTCTCTGCTTTTAGCGCCATAAGAAATTAAATCTTGACCGGATTGATTAGCGGTTAACAAGGCCAGCCAGATAAAAAAGGCCAGGACCGGACCGACTATAACCTGTTTGGAAAATTCGCCCCACCACTGGGAAGCGTATTTTTGCCCCTGGGGAAAAGCGCTGGCTAAAAAAGCAAGCGGCGACAAAATAACGTAAATCCAAAGCATCACCACCCTCATCACCAAAACCGCCAATAAAACTATTAAAACAATTAAACTTATTATTAGAGCAAACAAAGCGGCAAACATAGAGCCAACCGTGTTCCAAGCACCGACCGCGCCGACATCGCTAAGCTTTCCGCCGATGGAAGTATATTTTTGAATCTGCAGAGTATCAACCAAATTGCCGCCGCCGGCGCTAAAAGCATTAACAAAAGTAAGCATTATTACCTGGGCAAAATCTATAAAAAGCCCGCAAATGGTTTTGGAAAAATTAATTAAAATCGCCATTATTAAAAGCTTGGGCAGGGCTTTTTTCCACTGATAGGTTTCCACTCTTAATATAGTGGCAAAAGCGATTACTAACAAAATTAAAACAAAAAACATGTTGCATAAATCCCTGACCATTTTCCAGCCGGTGGTAACCGCCGGCACGTTTATAAGCTGGCTATAACTGGCCACTTGCACCAAAATATCAATAATTAAGGTTGAAATCAAACCCAATATATAAAAGAAAAAAGTAAAAATCCAGCCCAAAAGAATAATTATTCCATAAGATACACCCTCCGCGGCAACTCCAAATTTTGTATTGGTTGTCTCGGCAAAAGCTAAATTAGCGGGCAAAATTAAAAATACCACGCACAAAAATATTATCACCAAAATTATTTTTTTCTTAATTAATCTATTCATTGTTAAAACTATTTAAATAAACCTTGCAGGGCGGACATAGTGGCCCAGCCCAATGATTTCATTAAATCCCAAATCATTCCCAGTCTCTCGGTCCAGCTGGCGCCCAGCCAGGTGGCAATCATTACAATAAACGCCAAAATCGCAATAATTATCATCGCCGCGATAAGATCAAGGAAAAACAAAGCTATTATTTCCACTATCCCGAAAGACGTGCCGGCGATATTGTCTTTGCTGTGCCCGGTAACTATTTTCGGCAGCCATTCTTCGCCTAATTTGCAGAAGGCGCTCGGAAAAACCCAGCGCAGAAAAACGTGCATATTGATATAAAGCAAAGACAATCCCCAGCTCGGTATTAAAACGCCCCAAGCCCATTGCAATAAACGGCTGGTTCCCATTTTTAACGGCGCCATTACTTTTTCTTTTAGCTTTTCCGCGGCTCTTTTTTTAATATCCAAGGCCTGGCGGGCAGCCATCACCCTCTGCCGCAGAGACGCAGCTTCCGCCCCGGCTTCCGGCTCCTCTTCCCCGGCTGTTCCGTTTTTCGCCCGATTCTTTGCCTCCCGCATCCGCCCGGCCAACAATTGCTCGTCAATGCCGCTGTCCATCATAGTTGTATTTGCTTCCGGCATACTATAATATAAAAAATAAAATATAAAAAATAAAAAATGTAAACGCAAAAATATAAAAATTATTTACTTTTTATTTTTCATGGTTATTAAACTCTTGGCTAAAATATTGGCTATTTCTTTTGTCTCTTCTAATAAATATTTTAATTTCGGTAATAACTCTTGAGGACATAAATTAGTATCTTTTATTATGGCTAACCAAAATTTTGTTTCATTGGCTGATTTTAAACTAATATGAAAATAATTTTGAAAATCCTTTTTACTGCTAGCGGCCTCGGCCTCAAAATAATTGGCTCCCACAGATGTACCGCTTCTGGTTGCCTGCTTTTTGATTGTCTGAATAACCGGATCATTGGATAATTCCGTTAAAAATCTTAATAACCGAATAATATACCGATAGAGCCGCAACTTAAATTCCTGCTTTAATTTATTCTTATCAATTTTATCATTCATACACTCCTTGGCAAATATTTACATATTTTATTTGTGTTTTTTATTTTTTATTTTTTATTTTTCCGTTATTTTGCATTTTGATTTTTGATATAATTTTTACATATTTTATTTGCATTTTTTATATTTTATTTTTCTGTAACTACCACCCAGCCGCCAAACGGCTCGTAGCCGCCGGGCGGACAGGTATCATAATTAACGCCGTTATTGCACCAGCCCCAGTTATCCTTAACTTTGGCTTTCGGCTTGACCGCGCAGCAGGCGCCGCTCACGCCGTAGCCGGCGGAACAATCGCTTTGGCAGGTAATGCCGGCCACGCCGCCGGCCTGCTTGGCTTTCAGGTCCCAATAGCTGTATAAATGATAAAGCGAATGCGGATTGTCCGGGTTGGGCCGGTCGCGCATTTCCACGCCCGTAACCACGGTCTGCTCCCCGTCTCCCCAGTCAACCGCGTACATTACCATCGGCAGCTGCTCGTTGTCCGCGTCAGCGGTAAAAGTTAAATTGACAAACCGATTTTTATTTACGACTATATTGCCGCCGCCGGAATTGCCGTCCACCTTAATCCCCGTGATCTCGGGCGGCAGAGCGCAATAATCGGCGTTGGAACCGGCGACGTACGCCGGCCTGGTTCCCCCGGCACAGATTATTTCCGGCGGTCCCCAACTCCCGCCGTTAATCGGCACATACCGGGAAACAGGGAAACAAAGTCCGCCCGGACAATCAGTGTTATCAACGCAAGCCCCGCCCTCGCTAATGCCGCCGCTGCATATTTTACCGAAATTTTGCCATTCCCAGGCGCCATAACCCTGCGCGAAAATACGTTTAACATAATCAATGCCGTCGGCAACGTCAGCGCACCCGCCAACCAAATTGATATAGGCGTAAGGATATAAATTCTCACTAACGGAATCATCAACTATCGGCACATCCACATCTGAACATTTAAAAATCTGGCCGGCATTGGCGGCATTCTTAAAATCACGGGCTAAAGGCTGAATTAAATCCAGGTTATCATTACCGTCCCACTCAAAAGGATTATTGGCCGGATAAGGAGCGGCGATTGATCCAAAAGGCGTGTTGGCCGTGCTGTATTGATAGCCCAAAACCGGAATTTTATAATCACTCCCCTCATAAACCCGGCCTGACCAATATTTATTCTGCCCCACCGAAGTAACGGTTTGGGCGATCTTGGTGGCATACAAACGTGCCCGCGGAAGTTCTGTGTTGCTTTCACAGCTGTCAGCGCCATCGCATAAATAATACGCGTAAGGATTATCGGATTCTATCTTATAAGTAGCAGCAAGAGGAAATGCTTCCAGACTACCGTCATAATAATACCAACCGTCATTTTCACTGGTAGGATTAACATAATTACCTAAATAATTATCAGGACTACCGTCGGAAGCGATTAAACCGTTCCCATCGGGAACGTACCAGGTATGGCTTCTGCTACCCCCCGGATCACCCGGACAATCAAAAACCGCTCCCACAGGGTAATAATTATAATGAGAAATTACCGGCGCAATACAAGCATTGCCTATATAAATCGCGTGTCGGTACTCATAGGTTATCTCCGGGCTGCCTTCCAGACTGTAATAAACCGGAAACTTGCCGCTATAGCCCGCTCCCTCTTCTATGCCGTCTCCTTTGACTTTATCAACTGGATACCATAACAAACAAGCGTCAGACGAACCCGGGTAACGGTCGTATTCAAGGCAATAGCCGGGCCAGCCTTTCTGTCTGATGCCGGAAGCATCCAAGTAATCGCAGGAAAGCGAATCGCTTTGCGGGTAAAGCCGGCAGGACTGAGTGGTATACCATTGGTTGCCCGCGGCCGTATTCCACCTGGAATTAAGTGCCGGCTCAATTTCCACTTTGTCAAAATAATAATTACCGGTCGGAGGCGAAGCCGCATTATATTCCGAACCCAAAATTATTTTTACCCGCCTGGCGTCAGTGGCGGTTTTAAAACCTTTTAATTTAAACGTCCAGGCGTTGCCGTTGGGCAGCTCTAAAATGTTATCAAACAGCGGCGTTAAAGACTCGGAGCCGTCGGCTTTAAACTGACGGATGTCAACTGTGGCTTTGCCGGCCGATAAATTCAGAGTGTTAATATAAGCGGTAATGATATAGTCAACCCCGGGCTCCACGTCAATAAATTCGCTTGTGGCATTAAAAGTTGATCCTAACTTCAAGAAATTACCGCCCTCTACCGGATAGTCAATCCCTTCGGTCTGGGCTTCCACCGGGTTGTCAATAACTTTAAATACCCCTGCGTTCCAGGCCCCGCCTTCATAAATCCAGCCCAGGGGATAACCATTGGTGCCGGCGATTTCAAAACTGCCGTTGGCGACCCTGGCCACCTCCCCTGCCTGTTCCATCGCTCCCAGGGGATAATAATCGGCCCGCAAAGAATTATCCGCGCCATAGCCGACTTTAACGTAGCCGGACATATCGGCGATCGCATCAACGCCCACTGGGCTGGGATAAATATTGTTAAATTTTTTGGAGACGACAAAATTATTGCAATTACCGTTATTATCCACGCGGTTGCATAAACCGATGTCAAAACAAACGTTATTGCCGCTCTCGTCTTTGACGAAACTGCGGCAGGCCAGCCACTGGTCGCAGACCCGATCCGGAGAAACTTTAAGTAAAACATTAGCGTCCCTTTCGACGACCGCGCCTTCCAGGGGAGAAACGCCGTTATCGTCAGCTACCGTTAAATCAGCGTCCCAAATCAATCCGGCCAAACTGGAGCCGCTTTGTCCGCGCTCGTTGAACAAAATACAGCCCTCGGCGGAATTAATAATGCCGTTGCAGGCCGTACTGTCAACGCCTGACTTTAACTGGTAGTCAACCACCACCCGCTTAAGTTCAACTTTACCGCCGTTATTGACGCTGATATTATTAACCCTTACCCGGACGTCAATATTGGCTTCTGCTCCGTTGTTTTGGGCGTAAAAAATTTTACTGAAACGCTGACCAACGCTGGAATTAACCGCCAAGGCACTGATGCCGGCAGATAAAGCGTTATTGCTGTTCAGGACGTAAAAAGTCCCGTCCGTGGTGGAAATTTCTATGCCGTTTGCTCCCTCCGCGGCCAAAACATACAAAGTGCCGGCTGCCAAAACAATATCCTGGGTTCGATCGGCATTCCAGTTATCAGCCAGGTTATTCCCGTCAACGTCCTGGGAAAAATCAGCGTTAAAAATAAAGTTAGTGCTAAAGCCGGAAATCGGATCAATATATTCCGTACAGCCGGACTGAACGGCCGGGCAAAGGCCGGCCCAATTATTCCCGTCCCCGTCTATCGTCGGCTGATAAATACCGCTGCCGGCGCCGCCGGTGCCAAAGGTCTTAAACGGACTTAGGGGACAGGGATAATCATTTTCATCAAACACACAACCGCCCGCACCGGCGCAATCGCCATCTCCCAGACAAATCGTATTTTCAACGCTTTGATCAATAACGCCATTGTTGTTGCTATCGCATCTCTTAACTTGCTTTTTATACCAGCCCAAATTTTCTTCCCCGTAGGGCTGGCGCCACTCGCAGACCATATCGCCCGGATCTTTAAAATAACTCTGGCCGCCGCTAGAGGTCCAGGCCTGGCAGCCGGTTGCATCATCGGTGCAAAGAATTGAACTGTAACTGTCCGGATTATTTTTTAAATAAATATCGCTATAAACGAATTGGTTTTCGTATTGATAAGGATCCCCAAGGCGCTGGCAGCCTTTGTTGCTTTGGCCGCAGGTCTTGTACTGGTCATAAACCACGAAAGTAAAGTTATCCGGGCTGATTTGCTCACAATCATCGCCGTCGCCCGCGCCGCAGCTGCCGTCGCCGCCGTCATTCCAGGCCCCGGCCTCGTAATCGCTGTAATTATGGGTGTCAATCATTAGTTCACAGCCCACGGCCGATTCGGCGCACAGCCGGCTGAACTGGCGCAAATAATGCGTCTCATCATCCCGGTCATAATATTCATCGCAACCCAAATCAAACAAGGGATAAGGATTGCCCTCCGTATCCTGGTTGCAGGAGTCGGGCGTCACCCAGGAATCCTTAATTAAATAATAACGGTCAACGATTTCCGTTAATCTGATATCGTCAAGGTAAAAAGCATTGCTGGCGGTAATGATAAAACTTTCATCAGCGCTGACTGTCTGGCCAAGGTTGGCGATGTTAAATTCGTACAATTGCCAATCAGCCCCTAAAACAACCGGCTCGTCCAGAAAATCTTCTGCCTGGCCAGAACCGTTAACCAGCCTGATTGAATTTAGCTGGCCGCCGGCGGTTGCTTTGGCAATGAAACTTAAAGCATATGATTTATCCTGCCGCACCAAACCGGCTGCCGCTTTAACAATCGTAAAATTACCGCCGCTCACGCTCAAAGAATGGCCGCCAATCATAATTGACTCGTTGCTGTTGGCAACGGTAGTCGCCCCTTCCCCGCTCCAGCCCTGGCTGGTGCCGTCTTCAAAATTATTATTTAAAACCACTTCCACGTTATTGCCGGTATTACCGCTGTATTCCCGGCAACCGCTTTGCGCCTGGGAGCATTCGGTGCCTTCCGCGGGAACGGCGTCATAAATACAGGCGCCGTGATCATCATCCCAATAGCCGTTGTTCTTGCAGAAATAGCAAATTTCCAAGGCGGCGTCCCAGTGATATTGTTCGTTGCTGGTCCCGGCATAACCGCTGCCCGTAGCGTTACAGGTGGAAGCATTCAATTCCGGATCAATGTTCTTCTCCGTCCTTCTATAAGGATGGCAATCATCATTACAGCTGATGGTGCGGGTGTACAAATGATATGAGACCTGGCCATTGCGGTTATAAAATTCGCGGCAATCGGAATTATAAAACGGGTCGGAAGGCGGCAGATTATGAATAGCGGCGTTGCATTCAGTGCTGTCATCCGTGGTGACGGCCGGTTCTTCCCCGTCCGCCTGCAGACTATGAACCCTTAACTGAAATCCTTCCTCATCCGATCCTTCCCAGGTATAAAACTCGGCGCAATTGGCTCCCGGCTCACCCGGCTTAACGCACTGCCGAAGATAAGTATAATATTCGCGCGCTTCCCCGCCCTGTTCCACTTTATCCAGGTTGGTAAACTCATCACAACCGGCTGCCGCCGCGCTGCATCTCCGGGCCGTATCCGGAATAAAATAAGCGTCGCGCCTTGAATCAAAAATCGTCTCGGCCTGAATATAGGTATCAAAGCCGACACATTCGGCGTCGCAATAATCATCGGGGCTGACTTTGGCCGGAATGCTCACGCCATCCGTCCGGGAAGTATATAATTCGCAGTCAACTTCCGCGGCCGAACACCCGCGGGTGAATTGATCGCAAGCCGCCGGATCATCGTCCCCGCCGGTGCAATTTAAATAGGCCGGCGCCAATTTTTCGTAAACCAGGCCGCTGGCCCGATAATCGCTGTAAATCGTAGCTTCTCCGCCTCTTTCCAGTTTAACGGCGTCAATTAAACAATCATTATCCCCGGGCGCTCTGGTAATAATAATCCTGATATTGTTAGTGGTATCGCCTTCATTATAAATACGGCTGGTGCTATTAAACTGCCAATCCCCGTCAGCAGCCAAATCAGCGGTAGCGCTGTTAAGACCGAAACTGCCGCCGGCGCAATTTTTGGAGTAAAATGAGAGGGTGAATTCTTCTTCGCCTAAAGTATAGCCGGAAGCGTCAACGACAATTAAGGCGTTAATATCGCTCTCCAATTGCAGAGAATGCGCGCCGCTATAACTGTCCGAGCTGACCGAACCGAAATCATCCCAGCTGACTCCGGCCAGGTTACCGCGGCCCAAATCATCCTCAAAACTGGAATTGGCGATCATATTGGCCCCGGCGCCGGCTTTTAACCTGATAAATTCATGGCAGCCTTCGTTTTCCTCGTTGCAGTCTTCCGCCCGGGCGTTTAGATAAATTTTTTCACCCGTACTCTGATTACAGGTCCAATCTGCGCTGGCATAATCATAATCGGCGCAATAGGCCTGGCAACCGACGTTATCTTCACTGCAATATGCCAAAGTATTTTCCAAATAAGACGCGGTCGCGCCGCTTTGGCCGTTCCTGAAAGTCTGGCAGGTATTATATATCGGCTCGCAGGAATTGGC
>CAYNBD010000030.1:0-11661 GCA_964395755.1 uncultured Gammaproteobacteria bacterium | reverse complement strand
TAGTCCGCCGGCTGGCGGATTAGGTACTTAGGGCTTGGGGCGATTGATAAATAAAAAAAATAAGAATAAAAAGAAAAATAAGAACAAGAAAGGGAACTGTAATTTGGGATTATTGGGATGTTTAGGATTGTTATGATTATTGGGAGCGTCGTCTGTTTTTTGCTATTTGCTGTCTAACTGCCCGACTATTTAACATTGTGCCAAACATATGTCCAGATTAAAAAATTTTTTTGGCTTTACCCTAATTGAACTGCTGGTAATTATATCCATCATTGGTTTTTTAGCTACGGTAGCGGTGGTTGCTTTAAATAATGCCCGGGCCAGCGCCAAAGCCACTAAGATTGTCGCCGACTTTAAAAGTTTTGAAAAAGCTTTGTATTTACTTTTGGACGAGGAAAACCGAAGCGGCTGGTGGCGGGAAGGAGAAAAAAGTATATACTTAAGCGATTTTAGCGGTTTATCTGATTTTGTTAAAATACCTAGTCCGCCGATAAATGGTTTTTATAATTATGATAATGACGGCGATACTTTACTTGAGGGAGATACCGGCTGTTGCAAGGGAGTTAATATAGGAATTGCAAGTTGCACGACCGATTGTGCAACTTATTTTAATCTGGTTGATAATATTGTGGATGGCGGGGACGATAGAAGCTACGGCAAAGTCAGAAGCAATAATACTTATACATATATTTATTATAATATCGTCCCTAATGAAAATAGCTATTAAATTTATGAGTAAAAAATTAGACGGTATAGAAAAAATAAGCAGTCAGGGTTCGCTCCGGCCCAGAAGAATTTTGCTGGATTTCGGCAGGGATAAAAATGAGCGTCGGGAAAGAAAAGAAGCTTTTTTTGTTAAAAAGGGAAGTTTAAAAGCGCTTGACAGTGCTTTTTCTTTCAGAAACAGGAGAGATGCGGAAATTAAAAAAGAAGAGGTAAAACAAGAAGAAGTCTCCCGGCTTGACCTAAAGCCGGTTTTAACGGTTGCGGAAGAAAGCCGGACAGAGCCGGCGGAAGAGCCGGCGGTAAAATCAATCAGCGCGGATAAAAAAAGAAGACGGGCAATGGCCGCCAAAAAAAGAAAAAAAGCCAAACGGTTGGCGCGGCGCCGGGAGAGAAGAAAGCGTTTAGCCATGAATTTAAAAAATATTTTAAAAGCCGCCACTCCTAAGTCTTGGAAAAAAACCGTGATTTTCAGTTTGGGTTTTTTAGTTGTTTTATTTTTAGCGAGTTATTTTTTATTGGCAACGCTGGTGCTTAAATTTAACTTTAATAATCAACTGGCCCGGAAAATAACCGAATATGCGCCGGTGCCGGCTTTAATTACCCGGCTGGGCATGGTCGGGTATTTTGAATATCAGGAGACGATGGCTGATTATTCCCGGAAATACGAAAGTTATGAAGGGGCCAGAGAGGCGGTTAAGGCAAAGTTTGTTCGCGAGATGATTTTAGCTGATTTAGTCAGTAAATATGGGCTGGCAACGGACGCGGAAAATTTAGCGGAAAAACTTAATGAAAACGTAATCCGCGATCAGGAAATAAATAGAGTCGCCCGGATGAGGCTGATGGAAATTAAGCAGGCGCTGACCGAAGCCGGCCAAGACCAGGAACAGGGCCGGGAAGAAATTTTTAATAATTTTGATAATCGGTCGGTTGATCAGGCCGGCTATCTTAGCGCCAGCCAGGATTATGCGGCCCTTAAGGCGGAGGCGAATAAGCTGGCCGCGGGGGAGATAAGCGATATTATCGCGGCCGGTTCGGGTTATTATTTACTTGAAAATAAAGGCGGCAAAATCAGTTTTGTTTTTATCCAGGCGGTTGATTTAGAAAGTTATTTAGTCCGGACGGCCAAAGGTTTAAAAATTTTGGTTTTAGCCGATTAAGGATAGCCGGGTAAAAAAAGAAAGCGACACGCCCGCTTCGCCAGCTACAGCGAGGCGAGTTGGCGTGTCGCTTTCTTTTTATTTTCTTTTTTTCAAAAACAAAAATGAAGGCGAGGTTCGCAAACCCCGCCTTCATTTTTAAATCGGAGCCGATAGTCGGAGTCGAACCGACAACCTCTTCCTTACGAAGGAATTGCTCTGCCAATTGAGCTATATCGGCGTTACGTTGGCGAATGAAATTGGTAATTCGTAATTTGTAATTTGGGTTGTCGTCTGTTGTCTGTTTTCTATTTATGGAGCGGGTAACCCCGCATAATTCGCTGCGCTCATTGGCGGGGCAAGCGGGCAAGACTCAAAAAATACAAGGAAGTTGAGTGGCTTGCCATCCGTATAGCTTTAGCGAAGGCTGGAGCGGGTAACGGGAATCGCCCAGCACCACGTAGGGTGCTGGGCGCCAGGCACCTTTATGGTGCATGGCGGACCCATAGTGCTGATGTTTAAACTCGGAGCGGGTAACGGGAATCGAACCCGTGCTTTAACCTTGGGAAGGTCACGTATTACCATTATACTATACCCGCCAATTAATTATCAATTACGAATTATCAATTAGCAATTTTCAATTTTAATCGTTAATTCGTAATTTGTAATTGTTCATTGATTTTTATTTATGCTATAATTATATTGTTATGGAAAAGCAAAGTCAACCGCTAAAAAAACTGAAAACAATCATCGTGTTACTGGCCTTGTTGGCTGGTAATTTTATTTATTTTTGCGGGGGCGCGGTTGCCGCGGCCGGGGAGAACAGTCCTTATTATATTCATTTGGACAAAGACACCATTGCCCGCGGTTATACGGTCCAGGCGTTTGCCGGTAATCTTAAGTTGTCTTTAACGCCCGGAATATTGGACGCGGCCACGGGAGTGGATGTTATGGAAATTGACGAAGAGATGCCTATCCCGTGGAATTTAAGCCGTTTAAGCAAGATTTACCAGTTTGAATTCCGCAATAAAGCCGCTTACGATGATGACCGGCCTTTCTACATTCAGTTCAGTTACGATCAAGCGAGCGCTGATTACAAACAGGTGTTTTTTTATGATAAAAATTACAGCAGCTGGCGGCCCTTGCCGACCAAAGATTATCCGCGGGAGAAATTCGTTCGTTCCTTAATCCATTTGCCTTTTGCCCGGATTGCGGTTTTGTCCCATCCTAACATTTTGACCCGGGGCCAGGCCAGCTGGTATGCTTATCGCGGCGGTAATTTCGCCGCTTCGCCGGATTTTCCCCCGGGTTCAAGATTGAGGGTTTATAACGAGGACAACGATAAATTCGTGGACGTGGAAGTTAATGATTACGGCCCGGACAGGAATTTGCACCCCGGCCGGGTACTGGATTTGGACAAAGCGGCTTTCCGCCGGATTGCCGCTTTGGGTGACGGCCTGGCCAGTGTCAGAGTTGAGCCTCTGTATGTAGCCCCGGATGCGCGCGGCCAGATTTTGGGCATCAAGGCGACCGGAGCGACCACCCAACCGGACATTTCCGTGCGGGCGGCTATTGTGATGGACGAGGACAGCGGAGAGGTGTTATGGGAAAAAGATTCTTCCGCCGCTTTGCCCCTGGCCAGCTTAACCAAACTGGTGGCGATTAAAGTTTTTTTGGATACCCGGCCGAGCCTGGACCTAGTAGTGACTTACAGCGTCCGGGACGAAGAATACAATTATGAATTTTGCAATAAATGGGAATCGGCCCGCGTAAGTCTTAGTGACGGCGATACTTTGACGGTGGAAGATTTGATTTATTCCTCTTTGGTCGGCTCGGCCAATAACACGGTGGAAACCCTGGTCAGGGTCAGCGGCCTTGAGCGGAGCGCTTTTATCGCCGCTATGAACGCGGCAGTGGCCGACTGGGGTGCGGAAGACACCAGTTTTATTGAACCCACCGGCCTGTCCCCGAAAAATGTGAGTTCGGCTCGGGATTATGCTATAATAACCAAAGAGGTATTTAAACACCCCATTATTCAGAAAGCCAGCATCAGGCCGGAATATGAATTTTATATCGTTAACACCAAAAAACGCCATCTGTTAAGAAACACCAACCAGTTAATCGCAAGCAATCAATATCAGATCACCGGTTCCAAAACCGGATATCTGGATGAGGCCGGTTATTGCTTGATGACCAGATTCCGAGCGGGCGGCAAGCAGTTGATTGTAGTTACCATGGGGGCGGCCAGCCGGGACATCAGCTTTGCGGAAACCGAGGACTTGATGCGGTACGGAGCGGCGGCGACTCGCAACCCGTAGCCCATAACCCATAACCCGTAACCCGTAACCCGTAACCCGTAACCCGTAGCCCATAACCCATAACCCGTAACCCGTAACTTGTAACTTGTAACGTGTAACTTGTAACGTGTAACTTGTAACGTGGAGCGTGGAATGCATAATGCATAACGCGGAGCGCGTAACGCGGAACGTATTATGATAAAATTATTGAATATTTCTAAAATTTATCCGCCTGACGTTAAGGCCCTGGATCGGGTTAGTTTACATATTAAGCCGGGCGAGTTCGTGTCGGTGGTGGGGCAGTCAGGCACCGGCAAAACCACCCTGGTGAAGGTTTTAACCGGCGAGGAGCGGGCCGAAAAGGGCCGGGTGATCATCGGCGACTGGGACATTACCCATATCGGCCAGCGGGAGGTGCCGTATTTAAGGCGGCAAATCGGCGTTATTTTCCAGGATTTTAAACTGTTGCCGCGGAAAACCCTGGCCGAAAACGTAGCTTTCGCCATGCAGGTTTGCGGCAAGACCCCGCGCAAAATCAGGGAAATCGTGCCCCAGGTGATGAAGATCGTCGGTCTGGAAGACAAACAGCACCGTTATCCCCAGGAAGTTTCCGGCGGCGAACAGCAGCGGGCCACCATTGCCCGCGCCCTGGTCCACCGGCCGAAAATCCTTTTGGCCGATGAGCCGACCGGCAATTTGGATTCAATCAACGCCAATGAAATCATTGATTTATTGGTGCGCATCAATAAATTCGGCCGCACCGTCGTTTTGGTCACCCATAACCGTGAAATCGTCAATAAACTCAAACGCCGGGTTATTACTTTGGATAACGGCCAGGTAATCAGCGACCAGGAGCGGGGAAAATACATACTGTAATTTTCAATTTTCAATTATCAATTTTCAATGAATTTTCAATTTTCAATTTCACAATTAAATCATTAAAACATTTAATCATTGTTTGAAAGTTTAAAATTTGAAAATTGATAATTAATTAATTATGTTTTTGCTTTCTTTCGCCCGGATTATAAAATTCAGCCTGCAGGACATCGGACGCAACATTTGGCTGTCAATCGTGACGGTTACTATTTTAGTTTTGGCTTTGATTTCCATCAATATGCTCTTGGTAACGCGGGTTATCGGCGAAAAAGCCATTGCCTCGGTCAAGGACAAGGTTGACATCAGCCTTTATCTTAAGCCCGATTCCGGGGAGGATGAAATTATGGCCCTGAAAGCCGAGGTCAGCGGCCTGGCGCCGGTTAAGGAAGTAGGTTATATTTCCAAGGCTGAGGCCCTGGAGTTCTTTCGGGAAAAAAACCAGAATAATCCCGAAATTTTGCAGGCCCTGCGCGAGCTGGGCCAGAACCCCCTGAGCCCCAGCCTGGTGATCAAGCCCAAAAATACGGAAGCGGTTAAAGAGCTGATTAACAGTTTAAACAAAATTGACAGCGACATTATTGAATCGCGTAATTTTACCGACCACGAACTCATCCTGGAAAAAATCAACAGTCTGACCAGGAAGGTGAGCGAAATCGGTTTAGCCATCAGCTTGGTGTTTGTTTTAACGACTTTACTGGTAGTTTATTATGCCATTCGGATGGCGATTTATACCCATCGCCGGGAAATAAAAATTATGCGGCTGGTAGGGGCTTCCAACGCTTTTATTTATATACCTTTTCTGCTTTCCAGCCTGATTTATACTTTTGTCGGCCTGGCAATAGTGGCGGCGGTTTTTTATCCTCTTTTGGGCTTACTGCAGCCCTATTTGGATGTTTTTTTCGTCGGTTATGACATTAACATTGTTTCTTATTTTACCGCCAATGTTTTCCGGATTTTCGGTCTGGAGTTTGCCAGTATCGCCGCCATCAACATTTTAGCCAGTTTTATCGCGGTCAAAGTATATGCGCGGGTGTAATCAATTAGCAATGACGAATTAGCAATTACGAATTGGATATCTTGTTAGCGGTTAATTATTTACTTTTTACAATATTTGTATTATGATAAAATTGCCACCTTAAAGGTGGTTTTTGGTTTAATATTTGGGAGATCGTCTAACGGCAGGACAGCGGGTTTTGGTCCCGTCAATTCAGGTTCGAATCCTGGTCTCCCAGCCAAGCATATTTTTTATTGTGCAGATCGAGGCACTTAGGATTTTTAAAATCATATGTTTAAGTTTGAAAAAGTCAAAAAAGAAAAGATCGAGGTTAAAATTAATAATCTTAATGAAGAAGATATTGAACATCTAGAGCCGATTTTAAGAGAACATGTCAGAGATAGAGACACTGGCGAGATTTTAGAAAATGAGATAGAGAAGTATAAAAGATATATGCTAGGCGAAAAAGATGATGACGGCAGGAAGAGAATTTACTTAGTGGCCAAAGGTGAAGATGGAGAAGTACTAGGTTGTATGGCTTATGCCTTGCGATCCGATAAGATGATGGAAGAACATTTTAAAAAACAGGGTGTAGACGCCAAAGATTGCGCAGAGCTACTCAATGCTTTTGTTTCGGGTAGAGGAACTTTTCCAGGCAATTTGTGACCGGGTTAGAACTGAGGGCAGGGTCCATCTTTTGATTAACAGCGGTCCGAGGTATCAAGAGAGTTGGGAATTTTATGACAAAATGGGTGCTCACAGATGCGGCTATATTCCTGGAAAATACGGAGAGGGTGGAAATGCTATGACCTGGATCAAGTCTTTGGATGCAAAGGAGTAAATAATATTCTTAAGACCCAGACCCAGAAGTAAAATGGCAAGTGATTTAAAATAATATAAACAAAATTTTTATGACCGCCAAAGAATTACGTCAAAAATATTTGGATTTTTTTAAAGCTAGGGGGCATGCTATTATCCCGAGCGCTTCCTTAATTCCGGAAAACGATCCGACCGTGTTGTTTACCACCGCCGGCATGCATCCGCTGGTGCCGTATTTGATGGGCGAGAAACATCCAGGGGGTAAACGCTTGGTTGACATACAGAAATGTATTCGTACGACCGACATTGACGAAGTCGGGGACCGGGTTCATCATACTTTTTTTGAAATGCTGGGCAACTGGTCCCTGGGGGATTATTTCAAAGAAGAAGCCATAAAAATGAGCTGGGAATTTTTAACTTCGCCGCAGTGGCTGGGGCTGGACAAAAATAAAATTGCCATATCGGTTTTTGCCGGCGATAGCGACGCTCCCTTTGACCAAGAATCTTTTTCAATCTGGGAAAGCTTAGGCCTGCCCAAAGCCCGGATTGCCAAGCTGTCCAAGGCGGATAACTGGTGGGGGCCGGCTGGAGAAATCGGGCCGTGCGGGCCGGATACGGAAATGTTTTATTGGGCGGGCCGGGGGCCGGCGCCGAAGAAATTTGACCCCGAGGATGATAACTGGGTGGAGATCTGGAATGACGTTTTTATGGAATATGATAAGCGGACGGACGGCAGTTATCAAATGTTAAAACAGAAAAACGTTGATACCGGCATGGGCCTGGAGCGGGCGCTGGCGGTTTTAAACGGATTGGATGATAATTATCGGACCGAATTATTCAAAAATGTCATTAATAAGATCGAAAAATTATCAGGGAAAACATACGGCGAGAGCGAGGAAGTGACAAGGGCGATGCGGATCATTTCCGACCATCTTAAGGCCGCCACCTTTATCATGGGCGACGATAGGGGAATCGCGCCTTCCAATACTGACCAAGGCTATATTGTCCGGCGGCTGATACGGCGGGCGATTAGGTATGGGCGCAAGCTGGTGATTAAGGAGCAGTTCTGGACGAAAGAGCTGGCTCGGATTGTTATTAATGATTATGCGGGAGTTTATCCGGAACTGGGCCGGAATACGGATTTTGTTATCACGCAGATAGCTGAAGAGGAGATGAAGTTTAGTAAGACGCTGGAGAGAGGGTTGAAACAATTTTCGATTGCCGATTTTCGATTGCCGGATGGGAGTCGGGGAGTAAGAGGGAAGAAGGCGTTTGATTTGTATCAGACCTACGGCTTTCCGATTGAGATGACCAGGGAATTGGCCGCGGAAAAAGGCATGACCGTTGATGAAGATGGTTTTCAAAAAGAATTGGCTAAACACCAGGAACTTTCCCGTACCGCCTCGGCCGGAAAATTCAAGGGCGGACTGGCTGATGCTTCGGAAGAAACCAAAAAACTGCATACGGCCGCTCATTTGCTGTTGGCGGCCTTGCGTCAAGTTTTAGGCGAGCATGTGGTGCAGAAAGGCAGTAATATCACGGCCGAACGCTTGCGCTTTGATTTTTCCCATCCGGACAAGCTGACCGAAGAGCAGAAACAGGCAGTGGAGCGGCTGGTGAACGAGGCGATTTCCAAGAAACTGCCGATCAGTTGCGAGGAGATGTCGGTAGCGGAGGCCAAAGTCAAAGGGGCGATGGGCGTGTTTGAGCATAAATACGGCGAGCAAGTGAAAGTATATACTGTCGGAGAGGGAAAAGAAATTTTTTCCCGCGAAATTTGCGGGGGACCGCACGTAAACAATACGGCCGAGTTGGGACATTTTAGGATTCAGAAAGAACAGAGTTCAAGCGCGGGAGTGAGAAGGATAAAAGCGGTGTTGGGATGAGCAGATTTCAAATTGCAAATTTTGAATTTTGAATGAATTTTGAATTATTTAATTTTTTAAACATTTTAAATTAATTATTCAATCGAAATTAAAAATTCAAAATTTGAAATTATCATCTGGCTATAGTATCTTATAATTAAGAAATTTTTCTAATATTAGAGATAAATTTATAATTCTAAATCGGAAATCGATAATATTATCCCTTTGGCTTGACATTTGCCCGAAAGGTATATATAATTACTTTACGATTATAGATAATAAAAACATCGTTTTTAATTATTTAAATTTACCAAGAATTTTGGTAAAGTTTTTAAATTTTGCCATTTTTTTTGCGTTAATTAATGACAGATAAAAACGAATCCAATTCCCGGGCGGAGACCAAAGCGGTTGACGCTAAAGAATTTATTGAAACACAGGGAGAAGTGCTGGAGTTAATGCCGGCCACTACTTTTAAGGTGCGGCTGGAAAACGGCTATGAAATCTTGGCCTATTTATCCGGCCGGATGCGCATGAATAAAATCAGACTGCTTCCCGGAGACAAGGTCAAAGTGCAGATCAGCCCTTATGATCTGACCAAGGGGCGGATTACCTATAGACTGTAAATTACGAAAGAAAGACATTATTTTTATTGAAATCCGCGGATATTTTATAATTTTTAATTTTTAAAGCCCGATAATAAGCGGCTTGTTTAAAAATTTGGATTTAAAAATTATTTAAAAATTAAAAATTAGTTTTAGCTATTATGAAAGTCAGGGCCAGTGTCAAAAAAATTTGCAAAGATTGTAAAACCATCCGGCGAAAAGGCCGGGTGCGGGTGATATGCAAGAATCCCAGGCACAAGCAACGGCAGGGTTAAGCGCTGGCGCTAATATAAAAAATAAAATATAAAATATAAAAAATTTTTTATTTTTTATTTTTAATATTTTATATTGACAAACATGGCGGTAAGAATAGCGGGAGTGACAATTCCAAATGATAAAAGAATTGAGGTCGCTTTGACCTATATTTTTGGCATTGGCGTTTCTTCGGCCAAAAAAATCTTGGCGGAAGCGGCCGTTAATCCCGACAAGCGGGTCAAAGACATCAGCGAGGAAGAAAAAAATAAATTAAGAAACATCATTGAGAAAAAATATAAGGTCGAGGGCGATTTAAGGCGGGAAATTATCGGCAACGTTAAGCGTTTAAAGGAAATTAGCAGCTACCGGGGAAGCCGCCACGCCAAAGGTTTGCCGGTCCGGGGGCAGAGAACCAAGACCAATTCCCGCACGGTGCGCGGCAACGTCAGAAAAACCATTGGTTCGGGCCGCAGGCCGGCGGCGCAGAAAACGTAACTTGGAATTAGGAATTAGGAAGCAGGTGATTGGTTTATTATCGTTGCGCTATTTATTAGTTTATTGAATTTATTGAATCCAATAAACCAATAAATTAATAAATTTATTTCTGTTTATCGTTTAATTACCCGACCGGTTAACTGCTCAACCAATGAACCAATCAACCACTTAACTGATTATGACTGAAGAAAATAAAAATAAGAAACAGGAAGAAAAAGCGGACGCAAAGGCCGTCGTGATTAGCGTGGCGGAAAAGCAGGCTGTAAACGGAGAGAGCGGGAATAAAGGGGTGAAGCGGGGCAAGCCAGACGAAACCGGAGCCAAGGCCCGGAAAAAAGAAATGGCCGCAGAAAAGGAAACGGAAACCAAGGCCACTGTTTCCCCACAAGCAGACAGCCGCCTGGATTTGGATAAAGAAATCAATAATGTGGACAAGACAGCCGGCGAGGACGAGGAATTGCCGGAGGAAATAAAGAAAAAGCTGGAAAAAAAGAAAATTGAAAGAGCGAAACAAAAGCAGCTCAAAAAAAGGAAAAAAGACGCGAAAAAAGTCGTTAAAACCGGCAAGGCTTACATTAAAGCCACCTATAATAACACGATCGTTACTTTAACCGATCCGGCCGGCGACGTTATTTCCTGGGCCAGCGCCGGCATGGCCGGTTTTAAGGGGCCCAAGAAAGCTACGCCTTACGCGGCCCAGATTATCACCAAGATTGCCTGCGCTAAAGCCAAGGAAGAATACGGCCTGCAGGAAGTCAGCGTTTTCGTCAGCGGCGTCGGTACCGGCCGGGAGTCGGCGGTCAGGGCCCTGAACGCCAACGGTTTAATCGTGACCGCCATCAGGGACATAACGCCGGTTCCGCACAACGGTTGCCGTTTGCGGAAGCCGAGACGAGTGTAAAATTTCAATTTTCGATTTCCGATTTGCGATTGTTGATTTTTAAATTAGCGCAATCGTCAATCGCAAATCGTCAATCGCCAATCAATTTATGGGAAGAGATTTAGATTCAAAATGCAAACAATGCCGGCGCGCCGGGGAGAAACTGATGCTCAAAGGCGAGCGTTGTTTTTCCGCGAAGTGCGCCATCGTGCGCAGAAATTATCCGCCCGGATTCCACGGGCCGAAGGGAAAGAAGCGGCAGAGTGATTATGGCCTGCAGTTGGCGGAGAAGCAGAAGGCCAAAAAGCAGTATAATATGCTGGAAAAGCAGTTCAGGCTTACTTTTGCCAAGGCCAAGCAACAAACCGGCAATATCGGGGATAATTTTTTGCGTTTGCTGGAAATGCGTTTTGATAACGCGGTTTACCGTTTGGGTTTTGCCCCTTCCCGCAACCAGGCCAGGCAACTTATCGGCCACGGCCATTTTGAGATTAACGGCCGGCGGGTCAATATCCCGTCCTATCAGCTTAAGACCGGGGACGTTATTACCGTCAGGAAAAAAGACAGACAGAAAAAAATGTTCAAGGATTTAAGCGAGCGTTTGTCCCGCCCGCAAAAAGTTACTCTTCCCGGCTGGCTTAACCTTAACGTTGTTGATTTGAGCGGCAAAATTTTGCATCAGCCGTCCCGGGAAGATGTGGCCACCAACATCAATA
>CAYNBD010000029.1:783-11687 GCA_964395755.1 uncultured Gammaproteobacteria bacterium | reverse complement strand
CGCGGGTGATTTCCCGGCCGCCGACGTTGATAATCTGGCCGAGCATGCTCTCGGCGTCGCGCATGTAGCCCTCGGCGTGCCGGGCGATGTCTTCCAATATTTTCTTGTCAATCTTAATCCCCTCTTTTTTGACGATGTAGTTCAATTTTTTCACCAGATCGCTGGTATTAATCCGTTTGAAATCGAAACGCTGGCAGCGGGAAATTATCGTGGTCGGCACTTTGTGCACCTCGGTCGTACAGAGAATGAAAATCACCGGCTCCGGCGGCTCTTCCATGATCTTTAAGAGGGCGTTAAAGGCGGAAATGGAGAGCATATGGACCTCATCAATGATAAAAACCTTATAGCGGCAGCGCGACGGGACGGTGCGGGCGGCGGCAATGACGTTCTCGCGCACGTTCTCCACGCCGGTGTGGCTGGCGGCGTCAATTTCCATAATGTCTAAGCTGCGGCCGGACATGATTTCCCGGCAAATTTCACATTGATTGCAGGGTTCAAATTCATTATTTTTCCGGTTCTGGCAGTTGACGGTTTTGGCGAACACCCGGGCAATGGTGGTTTTCCCGACCGCCCGCGGGCCGCAAAAAAGATAGGCATGGGCGATTTTGCCTGTCTGAATCTCGTTCTGCAAAGTTATTTTGATGTGGCTTTGCCCGACCACCTCCATAAAATTAGTCGGACGGTATTTGCGGTATAAGGTAGCCATAAATATATTTTGTAGGGACAGAACATTGTTCTGTCCCTACAAAATATATCTTACCATCTTATCACAATAAATCAAGCTGGCTGAAAATAACAAAAAACAGTAAACAAACAGCAAAAATTCTGTCGTCTGTTTACTGTTTTCTGTTTACTAAAATTCATTCATTATTCCTAACGATGTTTTCCACTGCCGCCCATTTGCTTTCCCCGGTCCGGGGTATTAATATCACTGTTTCGTCCCCTACCCGGCCCTTGAAATAAGTAACGCTGGCCGGCAACACCCGCCATTTTTTATTTTCGGCATTGACGAAAAAACGGCCCTCGCTGTCTTTTTCCAGCACCCCCACCTTGCGCAAGCGGTCAATCGGCCCGATTTGCTTGTAGATGAAAGTGCCGCTGCCGGTAATCGTCAGCTTCAAGATATCGCCTTCCACCAGCTTGGATTTGGAGGCATAATTGGCCGGAACGTTGTACTGCTTGCCGTCCGGACCGATCATATTCTCGCCGTCAAACACCCCTTCAATGATTTTGGCGTCCGGATCAGCCGTCTCGTCTTCTTCGCCTTCCGCCCGGAATTCATCCTCGCCCAGTTGCCCGATGTTGATGCGGGCCTCGTCCTCATCCCCGGCCAAGCCGCCCAAAAGCGCAAGCAAGCGCTCGTTGTTCTCCTTGATGTTTTCCAGCAGTTTTTTTACCAGCACCAGCTTGGTCCGGCCGATGGTTATTTGCTTTTTGGCCGACGGTTTTTGGTCCGTCTCCCGGTTTTCCTTGTCCTCGTCCAGGTCATCGCCCAGATAACTTATTTCTTCCTTGCCGGTGCCTTTGTTTTGGTTTTTGTCTGCCATATATTTATTTTATTGATAAGATTACAAATTACAAATCATTCACAAATAACACAAATAAACCGCTTTGGCTATATAATAAATATATGTAATAAAAATGGACGTAAAATTAATAATATTTGTAATATTTGTGTTGATTTGTTGATTTGTAATCTCATTTTACAACCTTTTCCGTTTTTCTGCAAACAAGTCATCAATTTTTAATTTTAAATTTTGAATTTTGATTGAATGATTAATTTTGAATGTTTAAAAATTTAAAATTTAAAATTGATTCAAAATTCGAAATTAAAAATTCAAAATTCATTCTAATTTAATTCTCTTCCTGATCAGCGCCTCAATCATGCTTCGCTCCTGGCCGTATTTGAGCCGGCTTAAGGATTTTATTTTGGCTGCTATTTCCGGCCGGGGCTGGCCCGGCAGGGGCCAGGCGCTCTTCAGGGAAAATGGCCGCGAGGCCGTGTTGTCAATCAAAAGCTTGACGTAAGCCGTAAATTTTTCAATGTTAATCAAGTCATACTGGTTGAATACCGGCGCGAATTCTTTCTCCATCACTTCCGCGTCTTCCGAACCGATCTTGAAAAGAATCCAGGTGCCGACGTTGCCGAAAACCGCTTCCTTAATCGCCGTATCCTTATTTTTGACCAGCTGCCCCAGGTATTGGTGGGCAATAATCAGATTCAGGCTGTATTTGCGGGCTTCGGATAAAATGGAAATGATGGAATCGGTGGTAAAATTCTGGAACTCGTCAATGTAGAGGTAAAAATCCCGCCTTTTTTCCCGGGGAACGTCGGTGCGCGACAAAGCCGCCATTAAAATCTTGCCCACCAAAATCATACCCAAAAGATAGGCGTTCATCTCCCCGACCCGGCCTTTGGACAAATCAACCAGCAGTATTTTCCCCGCGTCCATAACCGCGCGCAGATTAAACGAGCTATGCTGCTGGCCGATAATCGGCCGCATGGTATCGTTGGAAATAAAGGAAGTCAGCTTGGAAGTGACATAGGGAACGACGTTGGCCAGGGCCGCGTCCCCGCCCGCCTTCTCCGCTTCCTGGCGCCAGAAATCCACCACCGTCGGGTCCGAACATTTCTCCAGCTTCATTTTCCGAAAATCCGGGTCGGCCAAAACTTTCGGAATCTCCATCAAAGTTGAACCCGAAGCCGGATCGGACATCACCAGGAGCATGGCATTGCGCATGTACTGCTCAAAAATCGGCCCGCCGGTCTGCTTTAAATCATAAAGTTTGTCAAATATCCTGATCAGTTCGTTAATCACAAAAGTTTTCTGCTCCGGATATTTAGGGTCATATTCCAGGAGGTTAAGCGCCAGGGGCCGCTCAATGTCGGCCGGCGCGAACAGGATAACGTCCTCGGCCCGCTCCGGCGGAATGCGCTCCAGGATGTCGCTGATCAAATCCCCGTGCGGATCAATGACGCAGACCCCCTCGCCGTTGACGATGTCCTGAATCGCCATAGTGGCCAAAAGCACTGATTTGCCCACGCCTGACTTGCCGATGATATAGGTGTGGCGCCGCCGGTCTTCCCGTTTAATCCTGACCTGCTTCATTATGCCCCGATAAAAATTTTCCCCCAGAATAATGCCCTCTTCCGGCAAATCGGCCGGGGCGGGCGCGTGCTTGGCCGTCAGCCACAAAATATTGGGCGTCTCCGCCTGCCGCAGGGGGAAATGGAAAAGGCCGGCCAGCTCTTCGGTGTTGAGCAAGAAGCTAAGCGCCTGGTTAAAATTGCGGTAAATAAAATCCTTAATCAGTTTTTTCTCATGGCTGCGCCTTAATTTCGGATTGAAACTGTTGCCGTATTCATAATAATTGTACTGCCCGAAAGCGTTGGCTAAGTTATCAAGGTAAGCATGCGCCTGGCCCGCGTTCTTGGCGCTGACTATTATGCGCAAATTAACGTCCAAGCCGGCCTTGGCGTTTTTTTCCTCGATGCCTTTGAGCATTTCTTCTTCCATGGCCGACATTTTTTTCGGAGCCGCAAATTGCTTTTCTTTTTCCTCTCTGGTCGGCGGCTTGGCTGACTTGGCCAGGTCGCCCAAAGCCGCTACGGCCCGGCTCAGCTTGTTCAGCCGCAAGGCCTCGCTCATGGTTTTTCCCCGGCTGACTGCGCGGACGATTTTGGCCGCTTTGGAGTGCCAGCCCGGCCGGGCGCTTCTGACCACGTACTGCACCGCCAGGCCTTCGTCATGATCCAATTTTGACATCACGTTCAAAATTGAATTCATCGGGTCGGTTTCCATTTTATTGTAGGTTTTTAAAGGGAAAATAAAATTGCGCCGGGTACGCAAGAAAGCCGCCATGGTCTTGCCCTGCGGGGAAAAAATATTATAGTCTTCCACTTCCTCAATGGCCGCCGCCGGATAATGGGCGTGAATCTGCTGCTCCAGGTAGCGGCTCATCTGCCTGGGGGCGGCGACGTAAAAAGAGATTTTTTTCTGCCTGGCCACGATTTCAAAAGAAAAATGGTCGTTGCGGCCCAAAAGCCAGGACCGGAGGCCGCGCTGCGCCCGCAAACCGCCAATACTGGCAAAAACCGTTTCTCCGCGCGCGATTTCCTCCCGCAAATGCTGGACGTCGTATTCCTTATCCTTGTCCCCCGGCTTTTCCTTGGGCAGGCGCACCAAAAAGATGGCATGGTCAAGATAGCGGCTGCGGTTGGCCAGCATCCTAACGAGCCGCTTAATTACAACCAGGGCCAAAAAAATAATTACCAGCCAAAACAAAAAAACCAGGCCGGTACTGATAAAATCCGTGCCCGGATAATAAACGTTTTCCGCTTGAGTTAAGCCGTAGTCCATAAATTTTAAGATTTATCCGTTTAGCATATTCTCTCTAAAAATTCATCCTCGCCGGGGTAAAACCGACAAAAATATAATCCGAATAATCCGAATTAGTATCCGAATGCTCCGAATAATTTTTTGGAGATATTCGGAACATTCGGATATAATTTGTAGATTCGGATTATACCTTATCTAAAAATTTGGCTAGCCGCAGGAATGATATTTTAGATGCTCGCTTTTACAACACATCAATTCTAAATTTATTATACCACAAAATCCAAAAATAATAAAAATCGGCTCCTTGTCAGGAAGTGGTTGGGTTGTTATAATGAAAATATCAAGGGGTTTATCCAAAAAACATACCATTTTACATAACCCCAACATTTTTTTTAACCTATTTTAAATAAAAAACAATAAATTCAGATATAACTTGTTAGCTGAAATAATTTATTTTTTATTTTTTAAATCTATGAAAAAACTTCAACCCCTAGTTAGTAATATTCTTATTATTATTAGTACAATGATTATTACTTATAATGGATTAAATTTTGCACAAGGCAACTTTAGAGCTATTGAACTGACAATTAAAGCAAACGAGGTGGCTAAAATCAGTTATTTTTACACGCATAGTGCGCGAACATTAATAACAATAGGAGTTGCTTTATTATTGTGCGGAATATTTATAAAAAATAAAAAATAAATTACATCACCTAACACCGCGATAAGCGGTTCAGAGATTTTTACTTTATTATATTAATAAGGAGTAAAAAATATCCTCTCCCAAATTTTGATTTATTATAAATTATATAAGGAGAAATCAAAACTTCGCTTCATCGGGCAACATTATCGGAAATATTGCTCTTTAAATAAAATACTTTTAGAAGAGTGGTAAATAAAAAAAGGAGGGGTTAAAATGGAAAATATAATATTCTTATTAGAAACGTTGTGGGGCACACTAAAAATATGGTTTTGGTACCCCGAGATTCTAAACATCCCAATAATCTTTTGGATACCAGTATTTTTCTTGGTGTCCCATGCCATTGCCATAAAGCTACCTTCTGATGAATGCGAAGAAGAAGTAAAGTAAAATCTTTTCAAATTTTCAGGAGTGGCGGATCTTAAATAAATCCGCCTTTCTTCTAAAAGTATTTTATTTGTTGGCATATCTGCCAACAGACTAACGCCTAACTCTTAAAAAGAATTAATTTTTATGTTATATGAGTATTGCAATTATTATTAGGGGTCCTGCAGGAGCAGGAAAATCCGAAATATCAAATCAATTAAAAAATGATATTCCAAATTTAATTCATTTGGATATTGACCAGTTTAAGCATATTATTTCTAAAGATTCAAGTAATGTTCGAAGCACTATCGCTCATAACGTCGGCTCATTCTTTCTAAAACAATTAATAAAGAATCATTTTAATATAGTTGTGGAAGAAATCTTCATGGAAGATTACTATAATAAAATCATACAAATTCTTAAAGAATCTGATTATAATATCATTAAAATTTTTATAACTGCTTCAAAAGAAACCTTGCTTAAAAGAGATAAAAATAGAGCAAAAAATAAAGGTGAAAAAATAATCTCCAAACTTGAAAAAGAGATTAAACCTCTAAATGAAGATCTAATAATTGATACAACCAACAAAACAATTAAAGAAATAAAATCTATTATTCTGACAAAATTAAATGCTGATGGCTTACTTTGAACTTCTCCGTAAAATCAAAGATTATAAAAAAATAAGGACTAACCAGCTTGTCAGTCCTCATTACGAACATGGTTTGTTCGCAAAATTAGGCGAACCCCTGCCATTCATGCTTAAGAAAAAAGTCTTTAGTATCCTCCAGGTCCTGTGAACGTACGCCGCAGTTACCAATTTTATGATTCGTTATTTTCTCAATAAACTCAATTTTTCCCTCAATTTTAGTGAAGCCGAATGCTGCGAACAACATTTCCAACTTCTCTTCTGTATCAACGTAAGCCAAAATTTCGTTTGAAATCATTATGATCACCTCCTTAAATATTGTATTCAAATTAAATTTATATTAGCTAATATACAAATTAAAGTCAAATACTAATTTAAAAAGCTCTGCAATAATAAAAAGAATTAATTTTTGTTTTTTATTTATTTAATGAGGGGAAACCCGCCTTCGGTAAAGCTACGGCGGGCAGGTAGGGTGTTTTCTCCGCGGAGTTTACCCCGCTGAATAGCGGGGCTACGAAAATGAGTTATTCAAAATATATGCCTAAAGATCTAATACAGCTAATAAACCAACTAACACAACTGCCATCAGAAACTGAATGGGTTGAATTTAAATCAAATTATCAACCCCCAGAAAAAATTGGCGAATATATTTCTGCCCTATCAAATTCAGCATGTTTGCATCAAGTTGATGAGGCGTTTTTAGTGTTTGGGATTGAGGATAAAACACATAAAATAGTTGGTACATCCTTTAATTATAGAAAAACAAAAGGAAAGGGCGCTGAAAATTTGCTCCCATGGCTACAAAGAAATTTAAAGCCAAAAGTAGAATTTGAGATAAAAGAAGTAGAACATCCGCAAGGGAGGGTTGTAATATTTTTTATTCAACCGGCAAGTACGGGTCCTATAAAATTTTTAGATAAAAAATGGATCAGAATTGATAGTTATAAAAAAAATCTTGATGAATATCCTGAAAAAGAAGCAATAATCTGGGATAGAAAAACTCCATTTGAAAAAAAGATAGCTATTGAAAACGTTTCAAATTCTATGGTTGTGGATCTTCTAAACTACGACCAGTATTACAGATTAACCGAAGAAGCAAGACCTAAAGATCAATCAGGAATAATTGAAAAATTCCTTGAAGAAAAATTCTTAATTAAAAAGGGTGGTAAAATTCACATTTCTAATCTTGGCGCTATGCTATTAGCGCAAAATTTAAAAAAATTTTCTAAACTACAAAATAAAGCCGTGAGAATTATAACGTACAGCGGAATCAATCGACTTGAAGCCAAAAAAGATATAACTGGAAATAGTGGATATGCGGCTGATTTTGAAAATATTATTTCATACGTAGCTAGTCAAATTCCGGGGCAAGAAAAAATTGACGGGGCGATTCGTTCAATGCCCAAGGGCTATCCCTTAAAGTCAATCCGTGAATTTGTAGCAAACGCTCTCGTACATCAAGATTTTTCAATTTCAGGCACATCACCATTAATTGAAATTTTTGATAATAGAATTGAAATATTCAATCCCGGGAAAGCACTAATTAATCCTGATAGATTTATTGATCATGCACCACATTCAAGAAATGAAAAATTAACAGACGCCCTAAGGATAATGAAAATTTGTGAAAAAAGAGGAAGTGGTGTAGATAGAGCTATTTTTGAAATTGAATTATTACAACTGCCAGCGCCAAAGATAGAGAATCAAGAAGACGGGGTTAGGGTTACTTTGTATTCCCACAAAGAACTAAATCAACTTACGAAAGAGGAGCAATGTAGGGCTTGTTATTTTCACAGCTGCATTAAGCATGTTCTTGAGCAAGACACTTTAACAAACGCTTCTTTATGTAAACGACTGGGGATAGAAGAACAAAACAAAGCAATTGCGTCAAGGATAATAAAAGAAGCGAAAATAAAAAAGTTAATAAAACCTTTTGATCCCGAAAATAAATCAAATAGATATGCTAAATATGTGCCTTATTGGGTATAACTCTTATTTGATAATATTAGATAATTTGTAGTCATGCGAGCAGTTATTATCAAATATAAGTTAAAATCTTATTTGATGGCCACTTGATTATACTATTCAAAATATACAAGGTGTTTTGGACTCCGGGCATCCCCTTCTACGCTTTTAGCTTAGGCGGGCAGGCACCTCCTTAATCCCCCCCCCTCCTCCTCTACGCCAAAACAAAAAATAAAATTATAGATTGATTGAATAAAACCTATTAACAAATTTTAAATAAAAAAATAATAAATTTGGATATAACTTGTTATACGCAATAATAAAGAACCTCTTCCCTCCTGCGCCTAACGGCTTCGGCGGGCAAGTAATTAATTAATAATTTTGGCAATTTATTTTGAGTGTAGCAATATAAAATCTATGAATGAATCAAAAATGGGCATTGAAAATGACCCAAAAAATGAAAAAAGTATAACAGACGAATTTTGGAGATCTGAAAAAATTAATAAAGCCTTTGAGATATGCGGTTTTCCCTATATGGATCCAGAATCACTTGAAAAGATGGGGGAAGGAAAACTAGGAGGCGAAACAGGTGGACATAATATTTTCAAAACAGACAGCACACGACCCGACGGCGCAAAAATGACAATCATTATAGAAAGAAAAAAGTAAATTGCCAAAATTATTTTTATAAGGAGTCGGCTTTTTATTACAGCATATAAAAGGCTATTTGGCTTCGCCCAAACTCCACTCTCATTTTCCCAATGAACATACCAATGAACATACCTCTCCCGAGGCGGACAGGCATGATATATTCATTAAAAAGCTAACGAGGAAATTCAGATGCGCCGATATGTTAAACAAAATTGCACTTAAATAATTTTTGTTATTTTATTCAAAATATGAAAACTAAAATTGGTATAGATATTAATGGTGTATTGGCAAATAATAAACTTCCGCACATCACTACACGTGATTACTCTATATTTTCTGTTATGAAAAATGCTATAAATGTTATAAAAAAACTTGTTAAACATTATGGTGCGGAGAATATTTATATTATTTCTCGCGTTCAATCACATCAGCTATCATTTATTACAGGCATCTGGATGGAAACTCATAATTTTTTACAAAAAACAAATATTCCCCTTGATAATGTTAAAATTTGCACAAGATTGAAAGACAAATCAAGAATTGCTGAAAAATTAAATATCACCCATTTTATTGACGACCGTCCAGAGGCGCTGAGTTATTTCTCAAAAAATACAATTCTCATAGCATACCAATCCCCAAAAAATGAAATAGAAAAATATCCTGATGTTGCATCTCGTGCTATAATAGTTAATTCTTGGAATGAGGTTGCCAAATACCTAAAAATTTAGTTATTTTAAATTAAAATAAAAAATATTTTTTGCTTAAAAAGGGCCAATAAGCAATACGGCGCTATTACTCGAAAAAAGTTAAAAAATCAAAATCAAAGGAGGGTAATAAAATGTCTGAAATAATAGAAATTAAGCGCAACCGCGATAGTTTGGATGAAGATAAATTGCAAACCTTTTTAAGAAGCATGCCGGTGTCTATTAATAATTTGTATGGCGATCCTTTTATTCCGGCGCAGATAGAGGATACTTTTTACAAATTATCGGAGTTAAAAAAAACAGGACACAAGGGGCCTGTCTCTATTATTACCAAATCTAATTTAAATGATGGGGTAATAAAGAGACTGTCTGAATATCAAAATATAAGAAATCTTATATTTTTCTACTCAATGACCGGGTTTGACGAAGGAGGGATACCTTTCCAGCAAAGGATCGGGGTATATATGCGCCTAATGGAAGCAATGCCAAATGTTGTTCTTTTATTCCGTCCCATCATTGCCAACAAAAATGATAACCCAGAGATTATCCAGCAAATGATGGAGATATGCAAAGAGTCAACAACTTCTCTGGTTTATACATCCTTATACACAAAGGAAGATGGCAAAACAAAAAAATGTTTAAACACGGGAGTTGAAGAACTAATCATTAAGGAGGCCATTAAGCAAGGTGTAAAAATTTTTCCGAAATCCGCTTGTGCTACTAAGGATATTCTCGGTCTTGACATTTGCTATGCTCATGTAAATCAAAAGCCACAGAACCTAGACCTGCTAGAACATTTTTATTCATTTAAGATAGAGAATGGTGTGATAATTTTGCAATCAGGAACACATGGAGATTATAATTTTGTAAGATTTATTACTCGTTCTAACCCTATAGTAATAAATGAGAAGAAAGAACGTTTTTTGTCATTTACATCTTCTCCTATCTTAATTTCCTCCAGTTGGTTTAGTTGGGCTAAAATAACTTCCTGCGAAATTAACTGCGATTACTGTCTAATTGATATTTATCCTGAAAGCATAAAGCATAAAAAAATAGGTTGTAATCCAATGCATATTTTTAAATTAATTACGGATTAACAGTTAAAGTCGGCTTAAGTGTTACGTCACGCCAGGGGGGGATATAAATATATAGCCCCCTCCATTTTTTTAACCCTTGACGATGTATACAATGAGACATACAGGTGATACCCTAAAAATCAAAAACAAAAAAATAAAATTATAGATTGACTGAATAAAACCTATTAACAAATTTTAAGGAATAAAAAATTTACATCCGATGAACAAAGTATATGTGGCTTCGCCCAAATTCCCCTCTTATTTCCCAATGAACATACCAATGAACATACCATGGTATGTTCATTCAAAATTGATAATCAAGCGCTAAAAAAAGCAATATTCTCTCATCGCCGAAATTATGATATAATAACACTATGGATAAAGAGACAAAAAAACAAAATGGAATTGTTTTTACTCCTGTTCCAATTACTGCAAAATCCACAATCCCTCCTTGGA
>CAYNBD010000029.1:0-773 GCA_964395755.1 uncultured Gammaproteobacteria bacterium | reverse complement strand
ATTTTATGGTTGGCGAAATACTGAAAAACCGAAAAATCACCGGCAGAGAAAAAATACTGGACGCCGGTTGCGGCCAAGGGATTTTTACCTACGTAGCGGCCAAAATTTTTTCAAAATTATCAGGCAAAACCATAAAAAAAGTAATAGAGAAAAATATTTATTTTATTGACATAGCGAAAGAATACACAGAAGAAACAAAGCGAAATTTACAAAAATTATCAAAAAACAAAATCACAAAATATAACGCTATAACGGCTGACTTTTGTTTTCACGATTTTAAGGAAAAATTTGATTTTATTATCGGTAATCCACCCTATGTTCGCATTCAAAATCTCAACGGTAGAAAAAACCAATTACAAAATAATTTTATCACCGCCGCCAACGGATCAATTGATTTATACTTTTGCTTTTTTGAACAAGCGTTAAAATTATTGAGAAAAAACGGAAAAATTTCCTTTATTACCCCAAATTCACATTTCCATTCAGCCGCCGGAAAAAATTTACGTAATTTAATCCTGCCGCATTTAACAAAAATAATAAATTTTGACCATTGGCAGGTTTTTAAGGACGCCACCGCCTATACAGCTATAACATTTCTGCAAAAAGAAAAAAGCGACAACTTTTTATATGCTAAAAATTTTAAGAATGATTTTAAAAATATTGAATACAAAAAGATATTAAAATCGCATATGAAGCCAAGGAGGTGGGAATTCTTTGACGAGAAGCATTTTGACAAAATAATAAAACTTAATAAAAAATATTCCACCCTGCAG
>CAYNBD010000028.1:9286-11963 GCA_964395755.1 uncultured Gammaproteobacteria bacterium | reverse complement strand
TTTACCCCGGTGAGGATGAATTTTTAGAAAGGGAATAAGCCAAACGCGTAAGTCATAAACAAGGTAATTATTATTATACCATTTATATATGAATAAACAAAATTTTGAATACGAAGAAGACGTTGCCCGTAAAAAGCAGGCACAACGGGCGCGCAAGGGAAAGCTGAAGATGAAGGTTAGCGGCGGAAGCGTGAAGGGGCTGCAGAAGCTGATAGCCGGGAAGAAGTAAGAAAAATAAGAATAAAAAGAGAACTGGAATTTGGAATCAGGAATCAGGAATTGGGAATTTGGACTGTCGTCTGTTTACTGTTTATTGCCGTGTGCTATCCCTATCTAATTAATAACCGTTATTTTGTCAGAGTGTTTAAATAATGCCGGATATTTCTATGACATTAACAAAATATTGGAGCAAAAGAAAATTTAATAAAACTTCGGAGCCAAAAGGAAAAGTTCAGGAGAAAAAGTTGTCCCGCTTTGTTGTTCAAAAACACCAGGCCCGCAATCTGCACTATGATTTTCGTTTGGAAATGGGAGGAGTATTAAAATCCTGGGCCGTGCCCAAAGGCATCCCGGCGGCCAGGGGGATTAAGCGCTTGGCGGTTCAGGTTGAGGATCATCCAGTTGATTACATTAACTTTGCCGGCGTTATTCCGGCGGGGGAATACGGCGCCGGCCGGGTGGAAATTTTTGATCAGGGCAAATGGGAGCTGGTCAAAGGCAGCTTGAACGAAGGCAGTCTGAAGTTTGATTTGGCCGGCGAAAAATTCAAAGGCCAATACGTGTTGGTTCGGCTAAAGGATAAGAAAAATTGGATTATTTTTAAATTTAAGTAAGCGTTTATGAAAATTTTATCTTGGAATGTAAACGGCATCCGGGCGGTAATGAAGAGGGGTTTAGCTGATTTTTTAAAAAAATCCCGACCGGATATCTTGTGTTTACAGGAAATTAAGATTTCTGACAGTGCCAGAGAAGAGGAAGAATTTGATTTCCCGGACTATGTTGAATTCTGGAATCCGGCTGAACGCCCAGGATATAGCGGGACGGCGGTGTTAGTTAAAAGTGGAAAGTTAAAAGTGAAAAGTTGTCAAGCCGGCTTGGGGATAAAAGAGTTTGATCAGGAGGGACGGGTGCAAACTTTAGACTTGGGACAATATTATCTTGTTAACGTTTATTTTCCCAATGCCAATCATGAACTGTCTCGCCTGAATTATAAAATTAGATTTAATAATGCTCTGTTAAGATATTTAAAAAAGCTGGAGAAACAGAAATCGGTAATAGCGGTTGGGGATTTTAACGTCGCCCATGAGGAAATTGACCTGGCCCGGCCGAAAAACAATGTTGGTGGCGCCGGTTTTACCGGAGAAGAACGGGCCTGGTTCACTAAATTTTTGCAAGCCGGCCACGTTGACGCTTTTCGGCATTTTTATCCTGAAAGGCGAGAGTATTCCTGGTGGACATATCGTTTTAACGCCCGGGCGAAAAATATCGGCTGGCGGATTGACTACGTCTGCGTATCTGCTAAAATAATCAAAAACGTAAAAAAAGCGTTCATTTTAAATAAGATAACGGGTAGTGACCACTGCCCGGTAGGGATAGAGATAAACATTTAGAAAAAGGAGAAATTACCATGATAACGCTAGCTAGTACAATTAATTATTTCAGGACGCTAAAATTGGAGAGCAGTAATATGTTTCATAGAGAAGCCGGCAATATAAGAAGCATTTTTGAAGCGATAAAACCCTGGAAGAGAGTTACTGAATTATATATCCAGGAGGTATCGGGGCCTGTTAAAATCATAGACACGGGCTTGCTCGGCCAGGGAACAAAGACGACATTAGTAGAGTTTACGAATTACAAAGACGAAAAAGAGCGAAGAAGAGTGGTGCCATGGTCAATTAGAAAGAGTCATCATACCGTTTTAGTCTGGAGCAAGGGCTCATTATATATTTTAGGCCTGATAATTATTTTTTTATTGTTATTTATTTATTTTTTGTTTTCTGCTCCGACAGAAATTACAGATTTAGCTGCGATTTGGGCACTTTTTAAATTAGCTGCTATTTTTCTTTCCGTACCAGCGATGTTTTTTACTTATGTAACAGTAGGGATATTTTTCGTTAGAGATTCTGATCCGATGGTAGGCTTGGGAGCCACATTTTCCTTCGCCTCATTTGTACTGACTACATTCCTTTTATGGTACGGAGTACATTGGTTGTGGTGTTGGTATTCACTGTGATAACTCCTGAAAGGAGGGGTAAAATGAGTATTTTAAAATTTTCGTATTATGTTTGTCTGGTTTTAGGTTTGCTGGGCTTTCTTTTTTGGGTGTTTTCCATCATTCATTGTTCAATTCAGGTTGAACATTGTAGTAGTATCGGCATCGTATATTTTCTGGCCAATATTTTTGGCACGGCTATTCCCGAGCTATTTTTCATTTCAATATTGGATATTCTGGATGACGGGTGTATTGATGGTGAATTTATTTATATTTCTTTTGTGCCTCTACTAAGAAGAATCGCTCCGGATTGGGATCCGGGAATATTCGGTAAAGGACAGGTCCAGCGGGAATTGAGGTTCGCCCCCCTCGGCAAACAAAAAAATGCTTGAGAAGATGCTTGCGGCGAGCATGGAATTAAGCGGGTTTAACCCGTTTCAATTCCATGCTTTTTTATTTGCTTTT
>CAYNBD010000028.1:0-9186 GCA_964395755.1 uncultured Gammaproteobacteria bacterium | reverse complement strand
AAGTGGGAAAAGGAAAAGCTATATCAGCCGAATTTGGATAAGGCCAAAAAGCCTTTTTATAATTTAATGATGTTTCCTTATCCTTCGGCCGAAGGTTTGCACGTCGGCAATATGTATGCTTTTGTCCATAGCGACGCTTACGGGCGTTTTAAGCGTCTGCAAGGTTATGACGTTTTTGAACCCATTGGCTTGGACGGCTTCGGTATCCATTCGGAAAACTACGCCATTAAAATAGGCGAGCATATTAAAGACGTGTCCGCGCGTACGGAAAAGCATTTCTACGAGCAGCTCCATCAAATCGGCAACGCCTATGACTGGAGCCGGACCGTGGAAACCTATAAGCCGGATTATTATAAGTGGACGCAATGGCTGTTTTTAAAGATGTACGATAAAGGTTTGGCTTATCGCAAAAAGTCAGCCGTTAACTGGTGCCCGAGCTGTAAAACCGTTTTGTCAGACGAGCAGGTTATTGACAACCGGTGCGAACGCTGTGATACAAAAACGGAAATAAAGGAGATGGAGCAATGGTTTTGGCGCATCACCGACTACGCGGAAAAATTACTTAAAAATTTAGAAAAAATTGATTGGCCGGAAGAGGTTAAGACTATTCAGAGGAATTGGATTGGGAAAAGCGAGGGAGCATTAATAAAATTTTCAATTTTCAATTTCCAATTTTCAAACAATAACCAATTTTCAATTTCCAATTCAAAAAAATTGAGCGAATTAGAGGTTTTCACGACTAGACCGGATACTTTGTTCGGTTGTACTTATATGGTTATATCTCCCGAGCATCCGGCATTGGAAAATTGGAAATTGGAAATTGGAAATTGGGACAAGGTGGAAAAATATATTAAAAAGGCCAAAAAGAAATCTGAAATTGAGCGCAAAAATGTAACCAAAGAAAAAACCGGAGTGAAGCTGGAAGGCATTATGGCCATCAATCCGGCCAACAATGAAGAAATTCCGGTTTTCGTGGCTGATTATGTTTTAATGGATTATGGCACCGGTGCGATTATGGCGGTGCCGGCGCATGATGAGCGGGATTGGAAATTTGCCAAGAAGTATAAATTGCCAATCAAGTATGTTGTACATCCGACTGTATTTACTAATAAAGTGTCAAGTAATAAATGGCAAACATACGAAGGATTTAGTATAAAGGATGGAGATAAAGAGGGCGAAGAGTGGCTTACAAAAAGATTAATAAAGGAAGATAGATGTGTTTTAGAATTTGGTAAATCAATAAATTCTAAATTTTTAACAGGACTATATACATCCGATGCTATTCAGAAGATGATTGTCTGGCTGGAGAAAAATAAATTAGGTAAAAGAACAGTAAATTATAAACTCCGCGACTGGTGCGTGAGCCGGCAGAGGTATTGGGGGCCGCCGATTCCGATGGTTTATTGTCCGGTTTGCGGCTGGCAACCGGTAGCGGAAAAAGATTTGCCGGTGCTTCTGCCGGAGATGGATGATTTTTTGCCGGACGGTTCGGGCAAGGGGCCGCTTAATAAAATAAAAGAATTCGTTAACACCACCTGCCCGAAATGCGGCGGGCAAGCCAAGCGAGAAACTGATGTATCTGATCCGTTCGTAGATTCGGCTTGGTATTTTATGCGCTATCTGGACGCGTACAACAGTAATGAACCTTTTGCTAAGTCCAGGGCGAAAAAGTGGCTGCCGGTGGATATGTATATCGGCGGCAAAGAGCACTCGGTTCTGCATCTTTTGTATTCCCGTTTCGTCAACATGGTTTTGCATGAGCTGGGCTTTACGCCGACAGAGGAGCCGTACAAAAAGTTTCGGGCGCACGGTTTATTAATTGCTGAAGGCGCTAAGATTAGCAAATCAAAAGGCAATATTATTAATCCGGATGAATATATAGAGAAATTCGGAGCCGATGCGGTGCGGATGTATCTGATGTTTCTCGGTGATATGCGCCAGGGCGGGGACTGGCGGGATACGGGCATGGCGGGAATGAGTAAATTCATTGGGAGAATATGGAAGATGAAAGAAAAAATAACCAATAACCAAGAGACAAGTTCCAAACAAATTCAAAATTCAAAATTCAAAATTCAAAAATTATTACACAAGACGATCAAGGGAGTAAGCGAGGATTTAGAAAATTTGAAACACAATACCGCCATTGCCAAGCTGATGATTTTCGTGAATGAGGCGCAAGCCCGGGGTTGCGGCCGGGACGAATTGGGTAAGTTTGCCATTCTTCTGGCGCCATTCGCGCCACATTTGGCCGAGGAACTCTGGCATCAGCTGGGCAACAGGGAATCTGTTTTTAAGCAAAAGTGGCCGGAGTATGATAAGAAGTTAGCTCGTGACGAAACCATTGAACTGGTTTTGCAGATTAACGGCAAGGTGCGGGATAAAATTGAAGTTGCAGCCGATATCAGCACAAAAGAAGCCGAAAAGCTGGCCCGGGAAAGCGCAAAGATTAAAAAGTGGACCAAAGGCAAAAAAATTGTTAAAGTGATTTTTGTCAAAGGCCGGTTGGTAAACGTGGTGGTGGGATAAATTGTTATATTGTTATATGGCTATATTGTTATATGGTTTTTAAATTTTATGATCAAATATTTTAAAGGCCGGGTTTCCCACGGCTTTGTTTCCATTTTTTCTTCCCGCATGGTGGTGCGCATCGCCAGCGCTTTATTAGGATTGTTTTTGCCGATTTTTTTGTACGAGCTTTTTCATTTTGAAATTAAGTACGTGATTTATTATTATCTGATCGGGCATTTGGTCTACGGGTTGACTGTGGCCTGGGGGTGCCAGTATTTGAATAAAATCGGTTTAAGGAGTTCTTTGCGGATAAGCATCATCTGGGGTGCGGGCTATTACGTGGTTTTTTATTTTTTATCCAGGTTGAACGCGGATTGGTTCGGCCCGGGACGCGAAAAAATAATATTGTTTCTTTTAATTTCCATAGCGGTTTTAACCCTGGACCGTTTAATGTACTGGGTGCCGCTTCATACCGATATGGCCAAGTTTACCAGTAAAAGCAACCGGGCCAAGCAGTTGAGCCTGATTGAAGCCACGACCGTGGCCCTGCAGGCGCTTATGCCGATATTAGCCGGCTGGATACTGGTGCGGCACGGCTATAACGTTTTGTTTTTAATCGCGGTGATCGTCTATCTGTCTTCCCTGATTCCCTTGATGACCCTGCCGAAAACCAAGGAACGGTTTTGCTGGTCGTATAGGCAGACCTGGAAAGAATTTTTTTCCCGTAAGCGCCGGAGAACGATTTTAGCCTATGCCGGCGACGGCGCCGAAAACGTCGTCGGAGTGATGATTTGGCCGATTTTTATCTGGGAGCTTTTACAAGGGAATTATTTTGAGGTCGGAGCTTTGTCCTCTTTAATCGTGGTCATAACCGTGGTTTTACAGCTTATTTTTGGCAGGTTCGTTGATATGAACAGCAAAAAGAAGGTTCTTCATTTTGGAACGGTTTTTTACGCCTTTGGCTGGTTAATTAAAATTTTTATCCTGACCGCTTTTCAGATTTTCATTGTTTCCACTTATCATAGCTTAACTAAAATTTTTACCCGGACGCCGTTTGACGCCTTAAATTACGAACGGGCGGCTGATCAGGGACATTACGTGGATGAATATACCGTGATCCATGAGATGGCGGTACAGTTCGGCAAAGTTTTGATGCTTATTTTCGCCCTGGTGCTGACTAATTTTTTCAATATCCAATGGACATTTGTGTTAGCGGCTCTGGCTTCCCTGATGCTTAATTTTTTGGCGGATGACGAGGAAATTGAGCGAGGCAGGTATGCGGAGTGAAGCGAGAAAAAAAATAAGAGAAATAAGAAAAATAAGAATAAAAAGGAAGGCAGGAAATAAAATGTACGTACATTTTTGGATGGTGTAACAAGAAAAGAGACGCGCCTTGGTGCGTCTCTACTGTAATTTTGTATAGAAAATAATCCTGTCTTTTTGTTATTTTCTTTCTTATTTTACTTTTTATTCTTATTTTTCTTATTTTTTTACAGGTTGGCTAATTTCCAGCTGCCGTCGGCCTGCTGGCGGACATGGAAGTCTATCGGTACTTCGTAGCCGCCTAAGGAAAAATAGACTTGGTTTGAATATATTTTCTCCCCGGCCGTTGAAGAGGAAAGCCGGGAGCCGGACAGGATATTGCCGAGGATAAGGCGGCCCTCGGCGCTCAAGGAATTCAGCGTGTATTTCACTACCGATTGCATTTCGGCCGTAAAATAAGACTGGGTGGCGGACAGGTTGCCGGCCCGGATGGCGTCGGCGGCGGCGGCAAAAATCTGGTCCGGGCCGGTGGACTGGCAATCGGAACAAGTCGGGGCAGTTTCGTTAAGATAGCCGACGGTAATTCTATTCAGATTTTCGTTGCTGATGCCCAGGCTTAAAGCGCGCATCAAGGCAAAGGCGTCGGCCGGCCGGCTCAAAAAGTAGCGTTTTTTATCCCGGGGATTGACGTACCAGGCCTGGCCCGCGTTCTCCACTTGTAAAAATATTTTTCCCAGGTTGGCGTCCGTGAAAGCGGAATCAAGGTTTAATTTGCCCGCCCCGTTCGGATTATAGTTAGCCATTATTTCCGTTTTATCGTCATGACCGTCAGCGTCCGAATCAGGATTATTAGGGTCGGTAGCCAGAGCGTTTTCCAATTCGTCAGGCAAGCCGTCCGCATCCGTATCGCGGTCATCATAAGCGACCAGGCCGAGAGGAATTTTTTCCAAATCGCTGTTGCTGATGCCGATGCCCAGTTTTTGCATTAAGGCAAAGGCGTCGGCCGGCCGGCCCAAATAATGCCGCCGCCGGTCAGCCGGATTAACGTACCAGGCCTGGCCGTGCGTTTCCACCTGAAGAAGGATATAGCCGGCCAGCCGTTGGGAAAGAGTTTCAGCGGCCCGGGCGATTCCAAAGGGCAGCAAGGCTAACGTAAGAATGAAAATGTAGAATATTTTTTTTAACATACTTTTGAACATGATTATTCTAACAGATATTTTTTAATTTCTTTTAAATTCGGCAGAACTCGATCACAAAAATTTTTAAATTCGGTGGGAGTTTTTAATTCTTGGCTAATAATATTTTTATTGCACAACGTTCCTTGGCGTCGGTCGGTATAATCCAGGTAACTTGACCAGGGCCATTTTCCCGCCGGGTGAATTCCGTGGACTTCGCTATTGCAGTTAATATAAACCGCTAATTTAAGGAAATGGGAGTATTTTTTAACTGGGATGGCTTTGTAGGTTCCCTGGAAAAGAGAACCGGAGCGTTTGTATTTTTTATTAAAATAATTTGTGTAACCGCCACTCAATCTTTTCATAAATTCTGGTATCCCGCCGTTAGTTAGTTGTTTTATCAAAAAATGATAGTGGTTTGGATTAAGGCAATAACAGATAAATTCCACTAATTTTGATTTTTTTGAGATTAACTTCTGTGTTAGTATTGGCCTTGGTATTGATTTAGGTATTAATTTGGGTGGACTAGGCTGGCAAGGCAGACAAGGTGTTAAACACCCTATAGGGTGTTTAACACCTACACCTTGTTTGAAATTTTTAAAATATAAACTTCCGATCGGCTGAATTTGATTAAATTCCCTCATACTGCGGATAAATCTGATGAAATCATTTTCGTCCATAAAAATATTCCGTTTATCCACGCCGCGATTAAAGATATGGTAATAATAGTCGTTTTGAAATCTGGTTTTGCGCATAACTGACTATTTCAATAAAATTTGCTATAATTAAGGTATAAGTTAATTATAGCAAAAAATATGTTTACTAAAAAGAGAATATTTTTTATTATTTTAGCGGTATTGTTTTTGAGCTTTCTCGGTTATTTCGGCCCGGGTATTTCCGATTATTTGGAATACCGGGGCGTAGCCGAAGCAGCCGGGGGTATGCCCTGGCAGGACGGGGGAAAAATAACTTTAGTTAGAGAACCCTGTATATTGGATACTCCCGCCACCTCGCCCACGACTTGCGCTGTGTCTTGTCCCGAGGTTACTGCAATATTGGCTTCGGCTTGTGTCGGCTATATTGAGCTGGATGTATCCGGACAGTTGGGCACGACTTTTATGGCCGTGCCTACGGCTTTTCAGTATAAAGGCGGGGGCACGCATCCGATCGCGGGCACGAGTTTTATCGCCGGCGGTTCCAGTCCGGCCCAGCCCTGGGTAATCGGCATTCCGAGCGCAGCGGCTTCCCGGACGCAGAAGCTGGTCCGGACCTATGAATACATCGTGGCCTTATTCAAAAAAGATTAAGCTATGGATTTATTAAAAAAAACCAAACAGCTTTGCCGGCCGTATGATGTTAAATCTGCCCGTTCCCGCGGGCAGAATTTTTATACCCGCGAATTTACAAATTAGCTACGAATACTACAAATTAGAAGCTTTGATTAAGAAAGATAATAAAAACTTCTATTCCCTGACACGCTTGCGGTTATTAAAGTCAAACAGCTGGTGGACGAGAACAGCTGGTGGACGAGGACGTCCACCGGCAGCGGCTCGGCTGGTCGGGGAGCTCCAGCTCCCCGGCATATCTGCGGTGGTTATTAATCCCGGCGCCTAGTGGATGCAGACATCCGCTGACAGTATTATTTTATGATGGATCTGTTAAACAAAACAAAAGAATTGTGCAGATTATATGGCATTAAGCCCAGTCGCAGCAAAGGCCAGAATTTTTTAGTTAACAGTCTTGTTTATAATAAGATTATAGCCGCGGCTGATTTAAAAAAGGACGATTTTGTTTTAGAGGTGGGGCCGGGTTTAGGATTTTTAACCGTTAGACTGGCGCAACGGGTAAAGCAGGTGGTCGCGGTTGAACTGGACGATAAACTGGCCGCGGTTTTAGAAACCGGATTGCTGGCCCGAGGGATTAATAATGTAGAGGTGATTCAGGGAGATATTTTGACCTCACCCCTAACCCCTCTCCTAATTAGGAGGGGGGAACAAAAGGGGAGAGGTTATAAAATCGTAGCGAACTTGCCGTATAATATCACCTCTGTTTTTTTGCGGAAGTTTTTAGCTAACCACCCCCAGCCCCTCCTTGCCAAGGAGGGGAGTAACCACCCCCAACCCCTTCCCTCAACAAGTTCGGGACAGGCTCTTGCCAAGGAGGGAGGTGGGCTGGAGTTGATGGTACTGATGCTGCAGAAAGAAGTGGCGGCCAGGATTGTCGCCCAGCCGCCGAAGATGAGTTTATTGGCGGTGTCGGTGCAATTTTACGGCCGGCCCGAGATAGTTGAATGCGTGGGCAGGGATAATTTTTGGCCGGTTCCGGAAGTGGACAGCGCTATCTTGCGGATAGACACGAAAGCAACGAAAATGAACGAAAAAAACGAAAACGAAATGGATGAGAAGAAGTTTTTTCAAATGGTTAAGTTTGGGTTTAGCGCCAAACGGAAGATGTTAAAAAATAATTTGGCGGCCGGTTATCGGATAAGCGCGGCCCGGGCCGGAGCCAAGCTTCAAGCGGCCGGTTTTAACCCTAATATTAGAGCCCAGGAACTGTCGGTTGACGACTGGCTTAAATTATTTGTCTATTTCAATTGATTTATGTTATAATGTTAATAGAATTTTTAATTTTTTAATTTTGTAAATAAATACTAATTTTTAATTTTTAAGCCTGATTTTAAAAAGTTTTGTTTAAAAATTTTAATTTAAAAATTATTTAAAAATTAAAAATTACAAAATTAAAAATTTTAATAACATATGCCTGCTAACGATAATTTTAATGATGATGCGGATAATGATTTAGAAAGTGAAGAAAATGAAGAAAATAAGGTTTTGGCAAGAGAACAAACATCCGGTCGGCCTTTGGGAAAAGGCCAAAAATACGCCGTCGCCGGCTTAGGCGCATTGGCTATTTTAGTGGTGGTGGTATGGGCGATTCAATTGAAGCAAAGCATCAGCCAGTCTTTTACTTATCAAAGCCCCGGTAGCGGCGCAGAATCAGGCGCCACCTGCCAAGGCTCGGAGTGCGGTCAGCTGAGCGCGGAAGAATTAAAGGCCCGGGACACCGATAAGGACGGGCTTTCCGACTGGGATGAGCTTAATGTTTACGGGACCTCCCCTTACCTGGAAGACAGCGACAGCGACGGTTTTATTGACAAGCAGGAAGTTGATAATGAAACCGATCCGAATTGTCCGGTGGGGCGGGACTGCTATTCTTCGGCCCTGACTAATCCGGCCGGCACGGGAGACAATGAGAGCACGGGTACGGAACAAAGCAGTTCTTTAAATGACATATTAAATCAGTCCGGCAACCAGGGCAGTTCCGGAGTTGCGGACGGAAGTGAACAAACGGTGAATGATTTGTTGGGCGGTGATCTGGATGCCGCCGGCTTGCGCCAACTTTTGCTTGAGCACGGGATGGACAAAGCAGTCTTGGATCAGATCAGCGACGAGGAGTTACTGCAGAGTTTTTCCGAGGTGATGAATGAGTAACGTTTCCCCCTCCCTGACCCTCCCCCGCTCCTGCTGTCGCGGGAGAGGGAACTGTTTTTCCTCCCCGGCCATTCTCCGCTCCTGTTGTCGCGGGAGAGGGGATTATTAAACAAAAACGATGAGATGAGTAAAAGGGTTAAAATACAAATAGCCAGAGAGTTCAGGAAAAAGCCGACAAAATCAGAAAGGATATTATGGCAAGCGCTAAGAAGAAATAATTTTTTAGGCCTGGGCATCAGAAGACAGCATGTTATTGAAGGTTTTATCGTGGATTTTTATTGTCATAAATTAAAGTTAGTAATAGAGATAGACGGTAGAATTCACCGGCATCAATTAGAAGATGACGTTGATAGACAAAAAATAATTGAGAAGAAAAATATTAAATTTTTTAGAATACAAAGCGAGGATGTGGAGAATAATATAGTTGAGGTTTTAGAAAGACTAAAAATTTTTATAGAGAATAATTTAAAATAGAAGAACATTAAAATTTAGTTTTATTATCAAAACATAGTTCCCTCTCCCGCAGCTTGCCTGCGGGGGAGGGTCAGGGAGGGGGCAAAAAGGGAAAATAAAAAACCCCGCGTCAAGCTGTGGGTAAAAATTAGCTTGACGAGGGGTTGTGATGTCCGCTTCGGAGAAGGTGGACAACAAAGGGTGGTAAGTTGCCCGATTCAAATTCAAAGCGGACGCTAGGGTTAGTTTGAAAGAGCGGTAGAAGCCATGCCCGGGGGTTGAAATTTTTGATATTT
>CAYNBD010000027.1:0-12658 GCA_964395755.1 uncultured Gammaproteobacteria bacterium | reverse complement strand
ACATGCCCTTTCTTTTATTCTTAAACTATGATAAAATAAGGGGAAATAAGGGGATAAAATCAGTATTTAAGCTAAATTTCAATTATTTTATTTAATATTAGATAAATTATTAACTTAATTGGCTTTAATTTTCTGGGGAAAAGTTAAAGCTAATCGTAAAAATTTATGGCAGATGTGCAAGCTTATTGCGTAAAATGCAAAGCCAAGCAAAACATGCAGGACGCGAAAGAAGTGGAAATGAAAGGCAAGGGCGGCGTTACCAGATTAGCGATGAAAGGCAAATGCCCGGTCTGCGGCACCACTATGTTCCGCATCATGGGCAAAAAATAAAAATTCAAACCGGATTTTTATTAATTCAAAAAGAATATATATCTAAGGGGTTTAACGTATTTTAATTTTTCTGCTATTCTAAAGATAACCCTTTTAAGATATATTCTTTTTGGTTTTAGGCGATTTCAGATAGTAATAAATTAGCTTATTTTATACGGAAGTTTTTTCTTTCACGGTTAATACCCACGAATATACGAATTGGATACAAATTTACAAATTACAAATATGGCTTCAAACACTTTAAAATCACATCGGTATTTGTAATTTATAAATTCGTACTGGATTTGTATATTCGTGGGTAAATATAACAGTTCAGAGGTAAAACTGTTTTTACTTTAAAAGTTATCTTAGCAACTATGAAAACATTAATTTTAGGCGCTCGGGGAAATTTGGGGGAACAGCTGGCCAAGGCGTTTGGGGAAAACCGGGATGAGATCGTTGGCTGGGACAAGGATAACATTGACATTACCGACAAAGATTTAATCTTAAAAAAAATCAAAGATGTCAGGCCGGACGTTATTATCAACGCTACCGGCTATAACGCGGTTGATAAATGCGAAGCTGAAAAGCGGGAATATGAGCTGGCCAAAACCCTGAATGCCGAAGCGGTCGGCTACCTGGTTGAAGCCGCGCTTGACAATGAGGCAATCCTGGTCAACTATTCCAGCGATTACGTTTTTGACGGCGGTAAAAAAAGAGGCTACAAGGAAAACGACCGGCCGGCTCCAATCAGCAATTATGGAAAAACAAAACTGCTGGGTGAACAGGAAATCATAACAAAAAGCGGCCAGGGTTTAAAATGGTATTTGATCAGAACTTCTAAACTATTCGGTCCCTGCGGCGCCAGCGCCCTGGCCAAACCGAGTTTTTTTGACCTGATGCTTCAATTAAGCCGGGAAAAAAACGAACTGGAAGCGATTGACGGGGAAATAAGCTGCTTTACTTATACGCCGGATCTGGCCCGGGCTACTCTCAGCCTAATTAAGAACAGAAAAGGCTACGGCATTTACCATCTGACCAACAGCGGACCGGCCAGCTGGTATGAAGCGGCGCAAGAGTTATTCAGATTAGCCGGCATTAAAACGAATTTAAAACCGGTTCCGGCCGCTAAATTTCCCCGTCCGGCCAAAAGACCGGCTTATTCAATTTTGCTTAATACCAAAACCGAGCCGCTCCGTGACTGGAAAGATGCTTTAAAAGAATATTTAGACAAGACCAAATTATAAAACAGACGCGCCTGGGCGCGTCTGTACCAAATTTTTTCTTATTTTTTCTTATTTTACTTATTTATCTTATTTTTAATATTAATTTATGCGCGGAATAATTTTATCCGGCGGTAGCGCCACCCGGCTGCGGCCCTGTACCAAAGTAACTTCCAAACAATTACTGCCGGTTTATAACCGACCAATGATTTATTATCCTCTGAACACCCTGATTAAAGCCGGAATTAAGGAAATTTTAATTATTATTGCTCCGGAAAGGGCCGGTGATTACCTTAATCTCCTGGGCAGCGGCAAAGAACTGGGGGTTAAATTAACCTATGAAGTCCAGGACAAACCCCGGGGACTGGCAGACGCCTTTATTATCGGCGATAATTTTATTGACCAGGAAAACGTGATTATGATCTTGGGAGACAACATTTTCGCGGACGATTTAAGCCCAGAGATAAAAAGTTTTAAAAAAGGCGGAAAAATTTTCGCCAAGAGAGTGCCTGATCCGGAAAGATTCGGGATTGTTGAATTTGATGCTAACAACAAAGTGCTTTCCATAGAAGAAAAACCCGAGAAGCCAAAAAGCGACTACTGCATCACCGGCCTTTATATTTTTGACAACCGGGTGGTGGAGGCGGCCAAAAGCTTAACACCGAGCGCCCGGGGAGAATTGGAAATAACCGACTTGCATAATTGGTATTTGCGTAAGGGCGAACTGGAGGTGGCCATGGTCCAAGGCGAATGGATTGACGCCGGCACTTTTGATAGCTTATTGGAAGCGCAAAATTTAGCTAAGGAGAAATTACAAGATAAACTGGTTATTTAATGCATAACGCGTAACGTGGAACGTATAATTTTTATAATTATGCTGGATACTATTTCACAATTTGCCATCTTTATTTTAGGGGCAGGAGCGATTATTTTGGTGGCCCGCAAAAATAAATGGGGTTTTGTCCTGGGATTAATCTCCCAGCCTTTTTGGTATCTGACCGCCTTTATCAATCATCAATGGGGAGTATTCCTGGTGAGCATAATTTATACCGGCAGCTGGTTTTATGGAATATATAATTGGTTCTGGAAGAAACGCGAACATAACGAATAGACACGAATCAGGAATTAGGAATTAGAGCTGTCCTCTTCCCGCTTCCCGCTTTTAACTGCTATCCGCTTATCTGTTTACTTATAAAATAATTAAAATGATAAAAGCTAAACGCTACAAATTGGTCGTCGGCTTCATTACCTACGGAAAATTAACGGCAAAGTACTTGCCGTATTTTTTGCCCTCGCTGGCTAATCAAACCTACCGGGATTTTAAAATACTGGCGGCGGACAACAGCCGGCCGGAAGATAAAGCCAATCTTCGCTATCTGGAAAAAAATAACGACCTGGACATAGTCCTGGAACGGGCCGGCAAAAATCTCGGCTTTGCCCGCGCTTATAACCGGCTGATTGCCCGGGCGCTGGCGGACAAAGCCGAATATTTCCTGGCCCTGAACCCGGATATGGTGCTGGCGCCTGATTTTATTGAAAAAATAATAACGGCCCGGGAAAAAAATAACCAGGCCGGAGCCCTGGCGCCCAAAATATTGAAATGGGATTTTGAAAACAATAAAAAAACCAACCGGATTGACAGCTATGGTCTATACATTACGCCCGAACACCGCTTTTCGGATTTAGGCCAGGGCCAAATTGACCGACTGGGCAAAGAACCAACGCACATCTTCGGTTTTACCGGCGCGGCGGTTTTATTTAATTTAGAAGCGTTACGAGATGTCGCTTTTTATAACGGCAAACATTACGAATATTTTGACGAACTAATGTTTATGTACAAGGAAGACTGCGACCTCTCCTACCGCTTGCGCCTGGCCGGGTGGGACATAGTTTTTGTACCCGCGGCCGTGGCTTATCACGACCGTGCGGTCAGCCCGGCCGGAGAAACCAATTTAAAAATTGCCCTTAACCGCAGAAACAAAAATAAACAGGTGAAAAAATGGTCTTATCTAAACCAATTGGTTTTGATTTTAAAATATTGGCGTCTGCCTTTTTCCCTGCCGGTGCGGTTAGCCACCGCCTGGTACCAGTTTAAAAGTTTAATCTTCATCATCTTGTTTGAGCAGTACTTATTGCAGGAGTTAGCCAAACTCCGGAAACTGCGCGCTGCAATCAAAAAAAGAAGGGAACAATTAAAGATCAGGGCGGACATTAAAGAAATTGAAAAATTTATGATAAACAGTAAACAGACGACAGACGACAGACGACAGTAAAAATTCTGTTGTCTGTCGTCTGTTTACTGTTTTCTTGCCATATGGATCTAAGCATTATTATTGTCTCCTGGAACGTGCGGGAAAAATTAAAAGCCAATTTGGAAGCTATTCATAAATCAGAAGGGAATTTTTCTTCTGAAATTTTCGTAGTGGATAATAATTCGGCTGACGGCGCGGCCGGGATGGTTAAAAAATATTTTCCCGACGTGAAATTAATTGCCAATGAAAAAAACCTGGGTTTTGCCCGCGCCAGTAACCAGGGGATTAAAAAATCCAAAGGCCGGTATGTTCTCCTGCTCAATCCGGATATGCGCCCCCGGCCCGACACTTTGGCCCGGATGCTTGACTGGATGGATAAAAATAAACAGGCCGACGTGGCCGGCTGCCGCCTGGTGAACGAAGCCGGGGGGACCGTGCCCCAGGTGCGCCGCTTTCCCGCCCTTTGGGACCAGCTGGCCGTTATTTTAAAACTGCCGCATTTATTTCCTTTTCTCTTACGTAAATATTTGCGTAAAAATTTTGATTATGATAAAGAGGCGGAAGTGGATTCTATCCGCGGTTCTTTTTTCCTAATCAGGCGGGAGACGATAGAAAAAATCGGCCTACTGGACGAACGTTTCTTTCTTTGGTTTGAAGAAGTTGATTATTGCCGCCGCCTCCGGGAAGTGGGCGGAAAAATATTCTATACGCCGGTAGCCCAATGCCTTGACCACGTGGGCAGGAGTTTTTCCCAGCTGCCGCGCGGCCGGGCGCAGAGATATTTTCGCGCTTCCATGCTGGCCTACTTCCGCAAATGGCAGCCGGCCTGGCAATACCTGATTTTAAAACTGGCCTGGCCCCTAGGCATCTTTTTGGCCAAAGCAGGGGATAAGATTACAAATTACAAATAACACAAATTCAGTTCATCAGCGCTTATTGTTAATAATAAAAACGGGGTGGTTTCTGCCCCGTTTTTGATGATTATTTCTTCCTCCCCCGGATCCGGTGGCGGCACTAAAATATATGACAATGACAACCAGGTGATAACAATCCAAACAAAACTATAAAAACCCACAAACCCCGTAACCAGTATCATAATATCCAATGCCAACTTCCCTGATTCACCGGCCGCGCTGACTGGCTGATGAAATAGGAAACACATTGTCAATACCGTCATGCTAACAGTACAAAGAAACGTCGCAAACAATACTTTTTTGACTTTTTTGCTCATTACTACCCCTCCTTTTTAAAATAATAAACGGATAAAGATGATTATTTTTTACTTTTATCAAAATTATTTTTAGCAAATATTTCATTTTCATTTTTGTAATAGGAAGAATTTAAAATAATAAACATCATGGTGATCTCGTTGATGATGGCCTGCAGGAAAATACGCTGGTCATTATTTATTTTGGCGGCCGGCAAAACGCAGCCGACAATGATATTCAAATTTTCCGGTGCGGAAATTACCGCTGTCAAGGAGGAAGCGAATTTTTTTTCAACCATCATCTTATTACTGATATGGGGATAAGCGCAGGCAAAGCCCTGTCTGGTCTCCAGATGCTCGCTGATGGTTTTTTGGCTCTGGCCGTTAATTATCCTAAACAAAACCCAGTTGACGTTGACGATGCCGAGGACGCGTTCGCTTAAAAAACACAAAGTTTTTTTAAAGTCGTTCCTGGTTTCCGGATATTTGTCAATCTCATTAAAAATTGACTTAATTTCCTGGATTTGGACGTTTATCTGGCCGATATAATCAAATGAGTCAAGCAATTTTTTTTCGGTTATTTTTTTGTCATGATTAATCTTTTTAACCTGGTCTTTTTGCTTTTTCACCTCGCGCCGGTATAAATTCAAAATCACAATGCTCAAAAAAAACGAAACCCCGAGCAGAACGCCCTCCACAATTTCTTCGTCAACAATAAATTCTTCCGTCACCGCCAAAGACCCCTTGATTAGCATCGGGGTAATAATGATGAAAAAAAACAAAATTAAATAGATAACAAAATATAAAATTTGCAGGAATGAAGGTTTGAAGTTTATTTTTTTCATTTTAGATTCATAATTATTGTAATTTAACGCAAAAATCTAAACAGCATCAGTCTGGCGCCAATGGCCAGGGCTTCCCAGGGCCGGGCAAACATATTGGTGGTATCATAATAGCATGAATAAACGCAATGGTCACAGGCCCGCACCAGGTTGGCGGTTTTATTTTTAAACTCCCGGCTGTTTATTTTCTCAAAGAAATCGTCGTCTAGGATATTTATTTGGGTCAGTATATCCTGGCAGATGCCGAATCTGCCGTCAGGCATAATCGCGCAAAACATCCTCCCGGCCCGGCAGCGCCAATTAACTTGCTGGCCGGCCAACACTCTAAAAGCGTTCTTCATAAAAGTTTTTGTCCTTCTCATGCTTAAAATCCGCGTCCGTTTAATGACTTCTCTGACCTCATTATAATTCAGTTTTTTAAATGGCTCATCCCGGCCCCTGAAAATATAAGCGTTATCGGAAGCGGTAACTGCCGGCGCAAGACCGATGGTAACTTTTAAATTATCCTCGCAGAATTTAACGATAGCGGGAACTTCTTGCAAATTCAGGGAAGATACCACGCAGCAAACATAAACATTCTCTCCCTTATCCCTTAAAAATTTTATGGTCTTTATTGTTTTTCCCCATGAACCGGGAGAACCGTTTATCTTTTCCTGGGTTTTGGGATGATTTGAATGCAAACTTACGCCGATGGCGTCGACGGAAGCGGCCTTGATAACTTTTTCATAAACCGAAAGAGGCAAAGTGCCATTCGTTGACACCAGCACAGACAACCCTTTCCGCTTGATATAATTTATAATTTCCGCCAGGTCTGGTCTTAAAAACGGTTCGCCGCCGGTAAGCTGGATATACACGACCCCTAATTTATCCAGTTTGTCAATTATTTTAAACATGCCCGCCGTATTAAGCTCGTCGCCGGGGGACCGCCAAACATTGCACATGGCGCATTTTAAGTTACAGGTTCTGGTTAAATATAAATGAGCGAAATATGGATGATTTCTATTGATAAAGACCTGAACGGTACGAATAACTTTTTTAAACATAATATGTTATCTAAATTCAAATAACGGGGGATAGAGCCAAGCCCGCCAAACAAACTATTTATCTATCTCCAGTATCGTACAATCATAGGTAGCTTCACCTAAATACATAGCGGCTATCAGTTCGGCTGATTTTATTTTATAGCGCCCTGATTTGCTGAATGGGATTGCCCGCCAGGGATCGGTGATAAAAAATTTATCGCTCACCGGCTCATAACCGTTAACAACGACAAAATGGCCAAGCCTATAACCCATCTGCTGATTTGCGGTTAACCGGCCGCGGTATAAATAAGTGGAGCAAAGACCGACTAGGAACGGATGTTTTCTTAATTTTAATATCAACAATTCTTTGCTCAACGGTTTAAATTCAATTCTGCCTCCGGCCCGTAAAAAATCTATGAATGCTTGAATATCGGAACGCAGCAATTTGTCTTTGGCTTTATGGATTCTAGCGCTTAATTTTTTCAACAATGTTTCCGGGTTCAATTTATGCCGAGCCGGGTCAAAAACATAAAGATTAACCGGAGTGATTTTGGCTTTGAAACCAAAGGCAAGCGCGGTCTTGCCCAAATTAGCGTCCCAGGTTCCCAGGCCACTGATCATTTTCGTTTTTTTTATTATCTCGGCGGGTCTAACGTCAACTTTAAAAAAATCAAATAATTGGGCCAGAGAATACGGGCCGCAATTTAGCCCTTTTTGCTTGTATCTTTTAATTGGATAATAAATTTTTTTCATAAATTTTGTAAGCGTGTGAACATACCAATGAACATACCATGGTATGTTCACCGGGAAAAAATTATTGATGTCAATAACGATAATTTTTCCCGAAATAATTCCAGGGTAATTTTACCTTAAAATCAGGACAATGGTCCAGCGCCCACTGAATGTAAGTATTGCTGTTCGGGCCCCAGAGCCGATATTTATCACGGTGAGGATAAGACTTCCCGGATTGTTCTATAAAATTAAAAACGTTTTCAGCGCTTGAATTTTCCCCGTCCTCAAGACAACCCAGCAGTTTTGCTCCCCGCAAAAACTTGGCTGAATAAGGGATTATGCCAATGCCGGTAAAAGGCGGGAAAGCATTTAGATATAAAGCCTGCCCGGGCCGGAAGCGCGTTGATGTTCAAAACGCACTTCCCGGCGGGAAATTGTTCCGTCCCGCACGCACAACGAACCAGGCATGCAGGGCGAAATTGCACGGCAGTGCGGCCGGGCAAACGCATAAAAAAATTGATAGCCAACGGGCTTAACCAATGCTTTCATTGTTTTGTAGCACAATAAAATTAAAGCCAGCGTCTTACTCTTTTTTGATAGGCAAAATATTCGCCACCGAATTTTTTTCCCAAATTTTTCTCTTCCCCCGGGATAAACAACTTCTCAATGATGATTATGAATAATAACGGAAAGATAAAAGGGGACAATGAGCCCAAAAAAATCGCTGTCCCCGCTAAAACAGACGCCATTCCCGCATACATCGGATGCCGGCTTAACCGAAAAGGACCGGCCGTAATGAAAACGGCAGGCATTTCCTCGGGCTTAACGGTGGTCCATTTCCTTTTGAACAAGAAATCGGCCCAAAGATTCATTACGATGCCAAAAATAATCAGTCCTATTCCCAAATAATTATAAGGAGGAAAAATGAACTTAAATACAGGGAAAATAAAATGGAAGCCCGCGGACAGCAATAACAAAATAATAAAATATGTCGGCGGCATGATTTTCTTTGCCATAATTGTTTATTTGATATTCCGCGTACCAAAGGCAGGCGCAAACCGCACCTGTTGTTACCCGTTACCCGCAAAAACCGATTATGCTTTTTTGCCATAGCCGGCCGCCAGGTATAACAAGCCCGGAACCAGCGGCACAAACATGTGGGGAACCAGCTCTCCCGCCGTTATCAATCCTAGCAATGACCCCGCTATGATGGGAATGGTGACGAGATAACCGCCGATTTTTTCATACTTCCAGCCCAGTCCCAGCCCGATGAACATCAGGGGAAAAACCGTGAGCCAGGTATTGTCCCATACCGTATAATCGGGGCTGATAAACGGCAGAGGATTGCCGTAACCGAAATAAAACGGCAGGCCGAACAAAATCACCGCCAGGGCAATGATGCGTGCGGACCATCTAACGATTTTTAATTGTTTTGGTTTTAATGTCATAAGGGTTCGCTTAATTAAATTATATAAATAAATTATCCGGATTTATCCAGCCGCAATCTCCCGCCGGGGACCGCGACTATCAGCCGCAAATTATACTGTCATTAAAAACAATCTATTTTTTCTCTTTAAACAACTCAAAAAGCTTTTCCTGGCAACCCACGGTATCGCCAAGACGCAATGCTGTTTTGGATTTAACTTCCAGGCCTTTCTTCAGTAGGGCGCTAACCTCGTTAGCAGTCAATTCCGTTTCCTCTATTTCTAATCCATTCGCTATGGCTAAAAGTTTAACCGCCCGGGATTGTTCCGGAGCCAGGCCGACAAGCAAAACCTCGCCGCCGATAAAAGTCGTTTGTTTCGCCACAAAATCCAAAAGAGGTAAATTTTTGTAAACTTCCTTCGGAAGTTCTTGTTTCTCTCCGGGCAAAGCCGACTCCGGAGATTGTTTTTCTAAATTTAGATTCATAATTTTTATTGAAATTAATTTGTTTATTTAGGCACAATCGCCCGCGATGGACGGCTGGCCGCAGAGCGGTTATGATTTTTAACCGTTTTCCTGATAATACTTTTGCGCCTGCGCCATCATTTGTTCTTTGGCTTTAACGCCAAGAAAACTGGCTTGAAACGAATTTCGAGCCAGGACAGCGATTTCCGCGCGGGTTAAATCCAATGCCCGGGCAATGGCCAAATAATTTTCATTGACGTAGCCGCCGAAATAAGCCGGGTCATCGGAATTGACCGTTGCCAGGAGCCCGTAGTTAAGCATCTGGCGCAAGGGATGTTTTTTCAGGTCGGGCACTACTTTTAATTTGAGGTTAGACAGGGGACAGACCGTGAGCGGAATTTTACGGTTAACCAGTTCCCGGACTAATTCTGGATCGTCCAGCGAGCGATTGCCGTGATCAAGGCGCGATACTTTTAATAAATTTAGCGCTTCCCGGACATATGCCGCCGGGCCTTCTTCGCCGGCATGCGCCACCGTTAAAAAACCCTCCTCCCGGGCGCGGGCAAAGACTCTTTGAAATTTAGAGGGGGGATGGCCTACTTCCGCTGAATCCAAACCGACGGCCGTGATTAAGTCTTTGTAGCTAAGCGCTTCTGCCAGGGTCCGCATGGCCGCCGCTTCGTCCAGATGCCGCAAAAAACACATAATCAATTTTGTGCTCATGCCCAGCTTGTCCCGGCCGTCCTGCAACGCTCTGTTTATCCCTCCGATGACCGTACTAAACTCTATGCCTCTGTCCGTATGCGTTTGCGGATCAAAAAATATCTCCGCGTGCCGGACGTTTTGCGCCCGCGCTTTTTCCAAATAAGCCCAGGTCATGTCATAAAAATCCTGCTCTTTCATTAAGACGCTTGCCCCGGCGTAGTAGATATCCAAAAAATCCTGCAGATTATTAAAATTATAGGCTTTTTTGAGCTCGTCTACCGATTGATATTTAATTTTCAGGTCATTGCGCCGGGCAATTTTAAACATCAACTCCGGTTCAAAAGTGCCTTCAATATGCACATGCAGTTCCGCTTTCGGAATGCCTTTGATAAAGTTTTCAAGCGAAATCATGGAATGGATAGGTTAAAAAATAAGGTTATATATTTAGTGGTAATATTTAATGTTTATTGTATTGGACAATTTGTTTTTGCCCACTCTGATTCTATATTATCACATAAAGAAATATTACCTAATTTTTCCACTAAATGCATATAACAAAAGTCCTTTATGGGGACTAACACCTCGGGCGCATTATACTTTGCTAAATTATAATCGGCATCAGGATTAATTAATTCACAAAGTTCCGATTCTCCTTTTTGATAAGCAATCTCTTTTATACAATTGTCCCGACAATAATTATCTTCGGATTCCAGATTTTTTACTGATGCGCAAATTGTCACGTCAGCTTTGTTTATGGCTTCCCAATATTCGTTTGAACAGGGCACGTTACCTATAGGGTTTTTGGGGACAGAAACAAGTCTTAGAAAATAATACCCTGCCCCCAAAACAATCAAAATTACAACCATTGTAATTATTAACTTTGATTTCTTCATATGATTTTAATTTTTCCGTTCAGCCGCGGCCTCCGGTAGGGGACTGCGGCTGCTAAGCGCTACGGCAAATTTTTTATAGAATAATAATACTTGTTACGATACCGTAAATTATGACGCTCAACATGTCTTGCAATACGGTCGCGGTCGGACCCGCTCCCGCCGCCGGATCTTTATTCAAAGATTGAAAACTTTGTGCTATGAGCAATGCGAGCAGTGGGGCCGTAGCAATGGCGAAAAAAGAGGCAATGGATACGCTAAGCGACAATAAGTTATCTTTCAGCCATAACAATGATATGATTCCCGAAAAGACGCTAAACAACAGGCCAAAGATAATGCCAAGCATGAACTCTTTGCGCAGATAATTACTAAATTTCGCTTTGCCGGTTTTTAAATCCCGGGTATAAATTGCTTCAGTCTGCGTTCCGATTGCATCGGCAATGTAGACGATGAATGGCAAAAAGAAAGCGACGTGTACATTGCGCGATAATACTTCTTCAAAACTGGAAGTGACAAAAGAAATCCCAATGCCTAAAATAAGCCCGAGAATTAAAGCGGGGGCGCGCAATCTGAATAAGGTTCCTACGCTTTGATAATCATCGTCTGCGTATTGTCGCGGTGTTTTGTGATTATTCATAGTTTTTCCATATAGCCGTAGTCTTCGGCAGGAGGCTGCGACTGTGCCCAAAAATTTTTAAAGAAAAAATCAAAATAAATCTTAGGCGTATAATGGATTCTCGATATCCGAAGTTTCTGATTTTTCTTTTGTTATAATCCTGCGGAGCAATAACAAAGGAAAAAATAGAAATTTGGGTGGAGGCTCTGGCAAGAGCCGTAACCGGATATCGCGTTGTTAGATGATGTATTACTTTTTATTTTCCTTTAAGGAAAATGCCATGAAAGTGGCAGTAAAATAATTTTTGTGGGTGGGGATATGAATATGAGTTTTTCCATATCCCCATTTCGGGTAAATTTTGGTAACGTGTTTTATGGGGTGCGTCTGGACAACCATTCGCGCCAGAGTAGAACCGAAATACGATTGAGGGCAAGACATACAAAAACGCCGATTAGTGCCCCTAGTTTTATTTCTGGCCAACAGTATATACCGTAAATTATACTTAACGCTGCCCCAACCACTCCTCCTATTTCCAGAACGCAAAATAAGTTGTGCATGGATTATTGTACCTCCTTCCAAATGTTTTTGTTAAACGAGCCCACAAAAATTATTTTACTTAAAGCAATATTTCGTTTAATGTCTTCGGAATAAGCGAAGTTGCCGGAGGCATTCCGCAGCGAAGCGGAGGAAGGCCGAAAGGCAATTTCGCGTATTCCGTGTTATGCGATGTCGCGAGCGCAAGCGAGCGACGAGCAGAACCGGAATTATTTCCGAAGACATTATGCGGAAAAGGAGCGAGCGACCCGACCGACCCCGACCAAGGGGAGGGGAGGGAGGGGGAGCGAGCGATTTCCGCATAACGTATCGGCATCATCATCTGAAGTTTCCGCCTCGCCTCATTATTAAATTAATCTAAAAAAGAAAGGCGGAAATTTGCGTGAGCTCTTTGAATAAAGAGCGAACCAGATAT
>CAYNBD010000026.1:0-12961 GCA_964395755.1 uncultured Gammaproteobacteria bacterium | reverse complement strand
CAGATGCACACAGAGGGGAAATATGTAAAAATTGCCCAGAAAAGAATTCAAGACGCCTAATATAATTTAATCGCAAACTTTGGCACTTCAAACCATCTCGGATTTTTTCTGTATAATTTGCGTAATTATAAAACCGTAATGATAAAACTATGGAAATTAAACTTTCGCCGTTTCTGGCAAAAATTATTTTGCGCTTTAATCCTTTTACGAGATTAAAAGTGATGTGCCGCGGATATAGCGAGGATTTAGAAAATTTCACGGAGCTTGTCTGGCAGGATGATAAAAACTTAGATTTTTTTGACCAGGAAACTTATCCGCAATTTCAGCTATGGTATGTTTAACCGGCAAAGATGGAAAAAATTAGTTAAAAAGATATTTGAACTGACTTCATAAGGAAAATTTTTTACAGTTAATTTTAACTTGATTTTTCCCTAAAATAGTTCTATGATGAGAATAATTCTACCTTTAAGGTAGTTTTTTGTTTGAATAAACCTTGCCTTCGCAACAAATTGAAAATTGAGAATTGAGAATTGAAAATTGATTCCGCGGGATTCGTATAGTGGCTATTACCCCAGCCTTCCAAGCTGGTGACGCCAGTTCAATTCTGGTATCCCGCTCAATATTAGACGACAGAGATTAATGCAAAATACAAAAACCCTGTCGTCTGTCGTCTGTTTTCTGTTTACTAACTATATGCCTAAACAATATCAACAATGCTTAAGCCAGCTTAAAAAAACCTGCGAAGTTATCAGCCAAATCAACGCCGCCGGCCGGGTAATTGACTTGACCTATGACGAGCTGGAAATTTTAAAATCGCCGCAAAGATCGATTGAAGTCTCTATTCCGGTGCTAATGGATGACGGGCACTTGCGCGTTTTTACCGGCTACCGGGTCCAGCACAACGACATCCGCGGCCCTTTCAAGGGCGGACTGCGCTTCCATCCCCAGGTTAACCTGGACGAAGTCAGCGCCCTAGCTTTCTGGATGACTTTTAAATGCGCCCTGGCGGACATTCCTTTCGGCGGGGCCAAAGGCGGCATCATCGTGGATCCGAAAAAATTAAGCCCCGGGGAATTGGAACGGTTAACGCGGGGATATACCCGCGCCCTGGCCGAATTCATCGGCCCGGACAAGGATATTCCGGCCCCGGACGTTTATACCAATCCCCAGATTATGGCCTGGTTAATGGATGAATACAGCCACATCAAGGGCCATAACGAACCGGCGGTCGTTACCGGCAAACCCCTGGAAATCGGCGGCTCGGTCGGCCGCGACACGGCCACGGCCCAGGGCGGCTTCTATGTCTTGGATACCCTGCTCAAAAAACTGAAAATTAAAAAAAATAATCTTACTATCGCCATCCAGGGCTTCGGCAATTCCGGCATGAATTTTGCTAAAATCGCCTCTGCGGACGGCTATAAAGTCGTGGCAATTTCCGATTCCCGCGGCGGCACGTTCAACGGCCGGGGATTGGATATTGAAAAAATAACCGCCCACAAAAAAGCTGCCGGCTCGGTGGCTGATTTTCCCGATGGCAAAAACATCACTAACGCCCAGCTGCTTTTGCTGCCGGTAACGGTCCTGGCGCCGGCCGCCCTGGAAGAGGTAATCACGGAAAAAAACGCCGGCCGGATTAAAGCCAATATCATTCTGGAACTGGCCAACGGCCCCACCACTATTCCGGCCGGGGAAAAATTATTTAAAAAAGGCAAACTGGTCGTTCCCGACATCCTGGCCAATTCCGGCGGCGTGATCGTTTCTTATTTTGAATGGGTGCAAAACATCAGGCATTTTTACTGGGACCTGGAAAAAGTGCGGGTGAATCTGAATAAAAAGATGACCCAAGCCACAGAACTGGTCTGGGAATATATGAAAAATCATAACGTGGACATGCGCACCGCCGCCTACATCATCGCCATTGAAAGGCTGGTCAAGGCCTTAAAGATTAGAGGTATATAATCTAACTATGATAACACTTTCGTTTATTTCGTAACCATTCGTTCTTTTCGTGTATATGAAACACGAAAAGAACGAAATTATACGAAATAAACGAACGGTATTTATAATTCTATGGATATTAAAAATTTACTAAAAGACTCCCAAAACCTAACCGATTACGATTTCGGGCAAAAACTGAATAAACTGGTGCGGGACAACTACCGCTACCGCAATTTAAATGCGGCCAACCGCCGGCTAACTTTTGACCTCTTAAAAAAATACCGAAGCTATTTAAGAAAAGGCATCGGCATCTCCTATTCCAGCCGGCAACGGGAAATGTATAAATTGTACCAAAACCGGCTGAAGCTAAATTTAACCGAAGAGGATCTAAAAGACATCCGGGAAATCCTGGGGATGTTCGGGAAATAAAATCAAGAAATCAAATAAAAAACTCTTCCTTAAAAATTCAGGGAAGAGTTTAAATAATCTGGGTAAATCTCCTTGCTTATCAGATTTACCAATATCAGCGGCCGGATCCAAAAGACTAAGTTCTGCCCGTCCTGATCCTTTTTCCCTGCCGAAACTTTCCGCTCTGCCGCATTATTGTGGCCCGCAGGTTTCGTAAATCAGGCAATTTGCCGTTAAAATCCCGCAGTTCATCAGCGGCTTTTACCTTTGCCTGAGCCAAAACTATTGTCTTCTTTCGCCCGGTGGCTTTAACCGCCACTTCCTTGCCCGAAGCCGGGTTATAAACTTCAACCCGACATTCTCTTTTGTTGGTTTTTGTCGCCATTGTTGCCTCCTATCACCTTAAAAGGTTAAATAAATTTATAATTTATTAAAACAAATTAGCATAAGCCAAAACAAATTAGCATAAGCCACCCCCATTGTCAACCCCATAAAACTCAAGGTCTTGACAAAAATTATAATAGCTGCTAAGCTGACTTTAGAACCTAAACAATATTTAAAACCTTGGAAGCATGTCCTCTTCGGTAAAACCGGAGGGGGTTGGGCATGTTTCCTCCGGTAATACCGGAGAAGGTGGTTTCTGCATAAGTGGAAACTCGGCAGCCTCCGTAATCATGGGCTAACTGATGTCTCTTCAATAAACAGGCGGATTTATCTGCCGCAGTTTTAGCGAAGGCAGGAGTCAGTAAAAGAGGTCCTAAATCCGTTTTTACTGGCGGATTTTTTTAGTCCGTCTACCCGGATTTAGAACAAGAAAGGTGGTACCGCGGGCGTTATATCTAAATAACCCTCGTCCTTTTGTTGATTGCTTTTTGGCAATGAATAAAGAGACAAGGGTTTTTTGTTTGTTCATTAAAATTATTATTGAATTACCGCTACTTTTTAACTTAAATCAGGAGGAGGTAAAAAATGAAAGATAAAGAAAAAAAAGAGAGAGTGGCGAAAATTGCTATGGTCTTATGCTGTCTGGTCGTAATCGTTTCTATGGCTTTCCTTTTTTTTGAAATTCCCAGGACATGCTCGTATCAAAAGACCATAATTTTAAGGCAAAGTCTGGGCTTGATTTGGGTGGGTTGGTTAGGTGGTTATCAGAAATTTCGCATGCCGGTCATTGAAGTTAAGGTTAATGACAAGATAGCCAAGGTAACAATATTAAAGAAGCAAAGTAATAAATTAAAAACGGGAGACGAGGTAATAATAAAATATAAAATAGGCGGAATAACGGGTGAGGTATATAACTTACAATTCGTTGCTAAAACAGAAAAGGAGAGATAAAATGGATAAAAAAACAAAAAGTTTTTACGGATTTCGTGAGCGAGGAATTAAAAGTAAATATCAAAGTTTTGCCTTAGAAATTACGGCTGGATGTCAATTGCAATGCGGGAACTGTTATAGAGAGCCGGGGTGTGAAATCAGCCCCATGCCCGGGGAATTCGTCGTTAGAATGATCAAAGAAGCCAGAGAAAATGGTTTTTCTGAAATTGTCTTCATTGGGGGAGAGCCCACCCTTCATCCACAGCTCCCGGACTTTATTTACCTGACTCTTAAAGAAGGGATGACGCCTATACTGTGCACCAACGGAGAACGATTATCCGATATGGAATATTGCAAAAAAGTACTGTTGCCAGGCACAACCGTGGTAATTCATGGCCTCTTATCTTTGCCGATAAATTTAGCGGATAAGCATGTGGGAAGCAAAGGATATGTTGAAAGATTAAAAAGAGCATACAAAAACATTGAAATGAGCAGGTCAAGGGGTATCACTATCGTGGCGGAGGCGGTGGTTATAAACATTTTCATGGACTATCTCCTGGGATTTCATGCCTGGTGCAGGGCCAATGAATATATTCCCTTTATTGAGATAAACAGAAGAGGAAACAATGGAATAATTAATTCGCATTCTTCTTCGCCGGATGATGTTTATAAATTATTTAAGAAAATTCAAAACTGGGACAGCATGTACGCTCCCGATCTTATTGACAATGTACTAACCCCTCCTGCCTATGGGACAAAATGCACCATGTCTATTACTGGTATTCATATCAAGAATTTCGGTAAAAACAACTATAGTAAAATATATTCATGTTGTGCTCAAACCGTGTGTCATGGTGATCTGGAAATAAACTCGCTTGATACTCTAATGATGGATAATCCCGGCATGGATATTTTTAAAAATCAGGATGAATGGATAGTGGGGCCTTGCCTTGATTGTGAATATTATTCAATCTGCAGAGGCGGTTGTCGTGGGGAAGCCGCATTGGCGTTCGGATGTCCTAGGGCCTCTTGCCCCGCTTGCTGGCATATTCCTGAAAACATCAGGCTTGATCCAACAAAAATGATGCCGAAGAGTTGCTCGGGATGCCCGCTGGAAAATAGTAGCGGCTGCAGTCCAAAAAGGTAACTAAAAATTACGAGGGAGATTATAAGTTTTATTTTCTCCCTCAAATTTTATTATTTTATAAATTTAAATATATGACAAATAAAAAATTAAAACAATTTACAAAGACTCTAAATATTGATAAACCAATTTTAGGCATTAGTTATCTGCAGAAATTGCCTACAAATTTTCAGTATTACAATGATACTGCCTGTACTGCCCTGGCCCGGGCATTTATAAAAAATAAAATATTGGTTTTTGGTTCAAAAAAATACCCGCAACTTTGTCCGGGAGGAAATTACTTTTTGAAGTTAACAAACGTAAAAGATTCAAAAGCAATCAATGTTTACGTGAAAAATGAGCATGTTTTCAAAAATAAAAATATTTGTCAAAAGTTTATCAAGTCGCTACCCAAATTTCCTGAATATCTGAAAAACAAACATATCGTTATTAAACATTTTCAACCGAGGGATAAACCTAAAATTGTTATTATCTTAGTAAAACCGGCGCAAGTCGGCAGAATTATCGGACTAATGAATTATAAACAATATAACGAAATAAAAATTCATCCCAACCAGCCAACCTGTCTTGCCTTTTTTGCTCCCCTGGCGACTGGCTCGCCCCATCTTAATTTTATTGACTATTATGACAGGTATTATCAAGGGAAAATACATAATAAATACATCTGGCCTGAAAATAAGATGCTAATTTCCATGAAATTCAAACAATTTCAGGAAATTTTAGACAATCTTGATAAAAGCCCGCAGGGTTTGTATAAAAAGGTCAATATAAAAGTTAGCAAGGTAGATAATATTTTTAATACATAAAAACACAACTTGGTTCCCGCTAGCGTCGTCTTGGCGTTCATTGGCGTATTTAATCCAAGCTCTCCACGTTAACGCTAATTTCATTATCCCAATCAAACCGTTATCCCCTGATTATCGCCAACAATTCATCTTTTTGCTCCATCATCAATTCTTTGGTTTTGGCCTCCAGATTTAATCTCATTTTTGGCTCCGTATTGGAGGCCCGGACATTAAACCACCAATCAGGATAATCAATCCGCACCCCGTCCAATTCGTTCAGCTGACCGTCTTTATATTTATCTTTAAGTTTTTTAAACACGCCTTCTTTGTCCCGAACTTCCGAATTTATTTCCCCGGAATGCCAATACTTTTTTAAATTAACAATCAACTCTGACATTTTTTTGCCGGTCTGATTCAATAAATTTAAAATCATCAAAGCCGCCAAAGTCGGCATCTCCGCCTTAAAATTTTCCTGGAAATAATAATGCCCTGATAATTCTCCGGCAAAAACCGCCCCTTCCTCCCGCATCTGTTTTTTTATTAATGAATGGCCGACCCGGCAATGATGGACGATTCCGCCGGCTTCCTCAATCGCTTCTTTAACAGCATTAGAGCCCCTTAGATCCATTAAAATCAAGCTCCCCGGATGTTTCTTTAATATTTCTTTGGCGATCAGGGCAATAATATAATCCATAGGCACAACTTCCCCTTTTTCATCTACAAATCCGACCCGGTCGGCATCGCCGTCATAGGCAATGCCCAGATCGGCCTTATGGGCGACAACCTCTTTTTGCAAATCTTCTAGGGTCTCAGTCTTAAGCGGATTGGCTTCGTGGTGGGGAAAATGGCCGTCAAATTCATCATACAAATAAGATGCCCGAACATAGGCGGATAAATTTTCAAAAACCGGCTTGTCAATAATTCCCATCGCATTGGCAAAATCAACCGCTATGTTTTTATTTTGGGCGACCTTGGTATCAAAAAATTTTTTCATGTAGGACAAATATTCATTCCTAAATTCCGGGTTTTCGAAAACTTCACCTGTTTTCTCCGGTTCCTTAAAATTACCGGCCAAGGCCAAATCCCTGATTTCTTCCATCCCGCTACCCTCGCCCACCGGCACGGCCGCTTGCCGGCAGATTTTTAAACCGTTATAGGCGGCCGGATTATGGGAAGCGGTAATGATTATACCGGCGTCAACGTCCAGTTTGCCGGAGGCGAAATAAAGCATCGGCGTACTGGACAAGCCGATTTTAATAACATCCGCTCCCTGCGCGGTTATTCCCGCAATCAAGCTTTTTTCCAATGCAACCGAAGAATTCCTCATATCCCGGCCGACAACGACTTTCTGCGCGCCGGTAAATTGAACTATGGCCCGGCCGATATTATAAACTATTTTTTCATCCAGCTCTCCCGGGTAAACTCCCCTGATGTCATAAGCTTTAAAAATTCCCGCTTTTGTTTCCATATTAAATTAAAATTAATAATTACCCTCCTATTTTAGCAAATTATTTAAAAATAACAAGCTCAAAGCTAACTCTTGACTTACGGATGATTTAGCTATAACATATTTAAACAATCAAAATTAAAAAAACAATAAAAATCAAATAAGAAATATAACCCTAAAAACAGAAAAGGAGGAATTATTATGTACTTTAAAAATTTTCCGGATTCTATCCGGCCATATCTCATACCTGCCCTGGACACAGAGGGACTGATGGCTTACAAATGTATCGGCTGCGGGCGAGGATTTGACATTGACGAATTATTATACACTTGCCCGGAATGCGGCAGCGTACTCATGCTCCGCAATATGAACCCTAACCCTGATAAAATTGACGGCAATTTGTGGCAAGAAATTTTTGATTACCGCCGGATGTTAAACCTTCAACCCCTAAAAGGCATTTTTCGTTATTATGAATTCATTGCCCCGATCATTCCCCTGGAGCATATTATCTACCTGGGCGAGGGACATACGCCCCTAGTGGAGGCCAATGACCGGCTCAAGGAAATGGCCGGCTGCGATTTTTACTTTAAGAATGACGGGCAGAATCCCAGCGCCTCTTTCAAAGACAGGGGCATGGCCTGCGCCTTGAGTTTTATCAATTACTTTGCCAAAGTCAATGGCATCGAGGACATGCTGGCCATCTGCGCCTCAACCGGAGATACCTCGGCCTCGGCCGCCCTCTACGCCGCTTACCTGGGCGATATTGTCAAATCCGCTGTTCTTTTGCCCCAGGGGAAAGTTACTCCCCAGCAACTGGCCCAACCCCTGGGAAGCGGAGCCAGGGTACTTGAGATTCCCGGCGTTTTCGATGATTGCATGAAAGTGGTTGAGGCTTTGGCGGATAATTACAACGTCGCTCTCCTCAATTCAAAAAACGCCTGGCGCATTTTGGGCCAGGAATCATTCGCCTACGAGATCGCCCAGGATTTTGACTACGCGGTAGGTAATAAAATCGTTGTCCTGCCCATCGGCAATGCCGGCAATATCACCGCCGTGATGAGCGGTTTTACAAAATTCTACCGCGCTGGAGTAATTGACAAACTCCCCAAAATCATCGGAGTTCAATCCGAGCACGCGAATCCGGTCTACAGATATTACCTCGAGGAAGGCCCCACAAAACGCGAATTCGTACCTGTCACGGTCAGACCCAGCGTCGCCCAGGCCGCTATGATCGGCAATCCGGTCTCAATGCCCCGGGTTATTGCCCTAGCCAAAGAATATAATAAACTGGCTGGCGAAAAAATGGTCTTTGTGGTTCAGGTGACCGAGCAGGAAATTATGGACTCTATGATAATTGCCAACCGCAACGGCAATATCGTCTGTACTCAAGGCGGAGAAGCGCTAGCCGGATTAAAAAGGGCTGTTCAGGAAGGCCTGGTTGGCTCAAAAGAAATCGGGATAGTTGATTCTACTGCTCATATTCTTAAATTTCAGTCCTTTCAAAACATGTACCTTAATAACAATTTCCCCCCTGAATTTGAAGTCACTCCCAAAGAGTGGCTAATGAATGCGCCCCGGCTGGTTAGGCCCGAAAGCATTGAAAAATTCCCCGAGCCGGGCAGACCTCTTGAAGGAGAGGATATGACAAAGTTTGTCCGGAAAATGACCACGGAGATCGCTGGCAGGCTCGGACTACAGAAAAAATAACATAATATTCAAAAAATCAAACGGCGGTTGGACTTTATGCCCGACCGCCGTCTTTTTATTTTATTAGGAAACATTCTTAAAAATTTCATTTAAGCAATACGGAAAACGAATCTATCAATAAAAATTTGTGCCCTGCAAAAGCCATCCTTGACAAATTTGTTCTCGATTGCTATTGTAACCTGTTGTTCTTTCCACATAAAAATATTCCAATTAATTTTTACTTACCAAATAAACAAGAAAGGAGAAAAACAGATGTTCCCAATAACACTACTTGTTAGGGTATATGGCCTGCCCGAAAAAGCTAAAGGGCGAGATGAACTCGAAGAAAAAATTAAAAAAGGAATTTCAAGAAAGACCTTTGAATATGACGATGGAAGCGGAGGTACATCAGAGAGAATCTGCGTAAAAATAGACTTTGTACACAGTTATCCTACGAAGGGTGATAACTGGCTCGTTTACGCAGAAACATCCATCATCAAACACCGGCTAACAAAAATAAAGCAAAAAAATATCGCACCTATACTGCAATCCATCGGGGCTATACTGCTTACTTATACCCTGAACATTTTTTTCCCCAGGTATACAAATATAAATATCCTCCCCCCAAAAATAGCCAATGAAGACGAATGTTATATCGTAACTTCCGATACCTAAAAACCAACACCTAAAAACGAGAATCAAAACGGCGATCAGCACCATCTGACCGCCGTCTTTTTATTTTCGTGGTATTAGTTTGATTCGTGGCTATTCGTGTCCGCCAGCCGGCGGATTCGTGGCTATTCGTAATTCTTTTTAAATTGTAGCCAGATTCCGCCCAAGCCCCATAAAATTGCGGCCAAACCGATTATCCAGCCGACAAAAGGAATACAGATAACCAGCTTTAACAAGACCACGCCGATAATCATGGCCCAAATCAAAGAATCTTTGTGCTTAGGCCAAATTTTTTCCATTAGCTTGCGGCCGAGCATAATGGCGGCTAAAATTTTGCTGATAAACAGGGCTATTAACCAGACGGCTATCAAGAGGAACGCCAAAGGAATGCCGATTAAAGTAATTAAAAGTAAAATCACGATTATCGGGGTTAAAAACAGCACGACCGCGCCCCAGCCGATAGTAACGCCGGGCCGCGACAGCATCCGATCAGTTAACCTGATAATTGGTTTGCGCCATAAGCTTATCAGCACCAAGCCGACTACCAAAGCGGCGAAAATAGAATACAGCTTAAATCCGGCCCAGCCGTAAAGACCTTTCTTCATGGCTTTTCCCGGCTTGGGTAAATTATGGACAACCCCGCCGCCAATCATAGCGCCCTCGTCTATCTGGCCTTCCTGAGCAGAAGTATAAACCACTTCCCCGCCGATCTTAGCCCCGGCAGTAATGGTTAGGGGCTTGGTCTCCCCGACCTTAAAACTAACGCCCTGCTTTTCCGGCCTGGCTTTCTCACCCAGCCTAAGCCGGACGTCCCGTCCGACTTCGCCGGCAATAATCACTTTGGCGCCGGCGCCATGCAAATCACCGTTGATTTTTCCCCGGATTTCCCCGGTAGCGCCGGCTAACAGCATATCCCAGCCCACGGTCGCGTCTTTACCCAAAAAAATAGCCGCGCCAAAAACCTGCGCGCCCTGCGCCACCTGGCCGTTAATGTTAATAGTGTTGCCGGCGGCCCGGACGCTGCCGTTGACCTGGCCGTTAACGTTGATTGACTGGCCGGCGCAAATCACGTCGCCTTCCACCAAACCGTTAATGTTGATTGACTGGCCGGCGCAAATCACGTCGCCCGCGACCGTGCCGTCAACCGTAATCGTTGACCCGGCCGCATACAGGTTGCCGACAACGGTTTCATCTTCAGCCACGTACACCGAGTCATCCGCTTTCAAGGCAAAAGCCGAAGCGCCCACCGGCAAAGCCAAAAGCAAGGCCAGCGAGAAAATAATTATCAGTCTTGTTTTTGTCATAGTTTTATGGTTAAATTAGTTAAGTATGAAAATTGACATAAATCATTCTGAAAATTTAGGGGCTGATTAATGACACTCAGCCCCTAATCAAAGGTTTGCACGAATTTCAGGAACAAATTTTTGAATATTTGCTCAAAGACGTCCCTGGCTAAGACAAAAATGATTTTGGTGCTTTGAGAAAAATCAAGTTGGCTGACTTTGTTAAAAATTTTTTCGGCCGCCATTTTACTATCAGCGTCAAAATAAAAAATAACCGAAATATAATAGTTGTCCTCTTTGGTAAATAAAAAACTATACTTACAAAGAGAAATTCCCAGGTTAGAATCCGGCCCAAAAATTTTTTCCTGTTGCCTTTTGTCTATCATAATGTGCAACAGTTCATCGTTTACCAATTCCATTAATATCCCGCCTAATTCTACTGCTGTATTTTCCTTTATTAGCAAACATCTTGGCCAGATTAACATATTTCTGGGCCCGGAAGATACACCCGCCAAATTGGAAAACACGCAATCCATTAACAAAATCGCATAGCGCAAAATACTCACCTCCTTTTATAAAATTTTATCCCCCTTTTAACTAATTATACCACAAAATTGTCATACTATTAAATACCATTTTCCATGCCTCAAGATAATTTAAAACAAGCCGTCAACGAACTAATCCATGCCGGGATAAAATCGCGGGCGGATTTGATGCTGGTTAAAAGAAAGATCGCCAAAAAATATAATGTCGGCATTATTAAAAATTCAACTATTCTGTCTGCCCTAGGTAAGGGAAACAAAATTCGCAAATCCCGCTTACAGATATTACAAAAAATCCTGCGCAAGCGCGCCATCCGCACCCTGTCCGGCATCGCCCCGGTGGCGGTTTTGACCCGGCCCTATCCCTGTCCGGGCAAATGCGTTTATTGTCCGACGGAAAAAAACGTACCGCAAAGCTATCTTTCCAACGAACCGGCGGTAATGCGCGCTATCAGATGTGATTATCATCCCTATGCCCAGGTGCAGGCCCGGCTGCGGGCCCTGGAAGCCAACGGCCACCGGCCGAATAAAATCGAAATTATCGTCATCGGCGGCACCTGGTCGGTTTTGCCGAAAAAATATAAATATTGGTACATAGCAAATTTATTTGCAGGAGCAAATAAATTTGGATTTCCAATTTCCAATTTTCCTCGGCCTCGCCTAGCGAAGCGGGGCGGGCAATTTCCAAACAAATTTCAAATTCCAATTTCAAAATCCGAAACAGACATAAAAAAATTATTATTAAATGAACAGAAACGAAACGAGCGGGCGAAATATAAAATTATCGGCCTGACCCTGGAAACCCGGCCCGATTACATCAACGAAAAAGAAATAGAAGAAATGCGGGTCTTAGGCTGTACCCGGGTGGAACTCGGGGTCCAGGCGCTTGACGATAACATCCTTAGGCTTAATTGCCGCGGCCACGGTGTCGAAGCAACCGCCCGGGCGACGAAGCTGCTTAAAGATTACGGCTTTAAAATAACTTACCATCTTATGCCCGGCTTGCCCGGCTCCACTCCGGCCAAAGATTTAGAAATGTTTAAAAAACTTTTTACGGACGAGCGCTTCCAGCCCGACCAGATAAAATTCTACCCCACGGTCGTTACCCGCGGCAGCCGGCTTTATCACTGGTGGCGGCAGGGAAAATACAAACCTTACACAGACAAAACCTTACGCAATTTAATTATAAAATGCAAAGCCGCCACTCCCCCTTATGTCCGCATCATCCGCCTCATCCGCGACATCCCAGCCGAATCAATCATTGCCGGCAACCTGATTACCAATCTGCGGCAAATGATGAAAGACCAAGGAGTAAAATGCAATTGCATTCGCTGCCGCGAAGCCGGGGAAAAACCGGTTAAAAATCCGCAACTAAACATAACAAAATACCGGGCTTCCGGCGGACAGGAATATTTTTTAAGTTATGAGTCAAAAGACAAAAAAATTCTTTACGGTTTTTGCCGGCTGAGATTAAATCACACTGGTGTTAAACACCCTACTGGGTATTTAACACCTGGTAATGCCTTGGTCCGCGAACTGCATGTCTATGGCGAACTGGCCCCGGTCGGAACGTCTGGCCAAATCCAGCATATCGGCTTAGGTCGGAGATTGCTGGCCGAAGCGGAAAAGATAGCCGCTCAAAACGGTTTTGATAAAATTGTCGTAATTTCCGGGGTGGGGGTCCGCGATTACTACCGCAAGTTCGGCTACCGGCTACAAGATACTTATATGGTAAAATGCGA
>CAYNBD010000025.1:9475-13128 GCA_964395755.1 uncultured Gammaproteobacteria bacterium | reverse complement strand
GGTGCATGGCGCCCAGCACCCCACGTGGTGCTGGGCGATTCCCCGTGGCGGTACGATAAAATAAAACCAACCAAAAAGAAATCAGTATTTAAATACTGATTTCTTTTTATATTAAAATGATAAAAAATTATCCTTTTACTTTTTTAAACCAACAATTTTAGCCGCCGGGACTTTTTTATAACGACGATTACGGACTAAAGCCGGCCGACCGTTCTTTTTTACTACATAATAAGCAAAGCCCTGTAATTTCTTAATCGGCTGATAATCGGCATGGCCGGGCAACCCAACCGGGTCTTTATCCTCAAAATCAACCGGGCTGTCATCAACCGTAACTAAATATGTATTCCCGATATTAACAACCAGATGGCCCCAATTATGCGGCAAATAAATCTTATCTCCGGCCTTAACCCGAATAGCCTTAAATTCGGCTATTTCATCATCAATAAATTTACCGCTCTTGTCCACGGCCCTTTTTTGCATTAAAACCACACCCTGGCCGGAAACGATCCAATAAGTTTCTGCCAATTCGCCGACATGATAATGGCCGTAAGTTTTTATATATTCTCCTCCAATTGTACCGATTTCCCAAACCGTAATGTTCTTCCGCTCCTGACCGCCCCGAATCATATAATAATGGCTGGCCGGTCCCGGCGCCTGCGGTTTCATCAGCACCTCTTTCATTTTTTTATGCGAGCGAACAGCCAAATGTTCTACTTTAAAATGATTTATCATGGATGTATTAACTTTAATATTTATATATCCATTATATCCCATCTTGATTTTTATTTCAATTTATGGTAATTTAGTAAACAGAAAACAATAAACAGACGACAGTCAAGGTAATAAAATATGTCGTCTTTTTTTTAGCTATTCCAGCTAACCATCAAAATTCCCTCAGCTATGCTCCCTTCGGCAAGCTCAAGGCAGACAAAAACCATTGATGCGACGAAAAAATTCTTATTTTTCTTATTTCTCTTATTTTTCTTATTTTTTACTATGTCCGGACATTCCAAGTGGTCAACAATCAAACGCGCCAAAGCCGCTACCGATGCCAAACGGGGAGCGATTTTTACCAAGTTAGGCAACCTGATTACCGTAGCGGTGCGGGAAAAAGGCGGCGATCCGGCCGCCAATTTCGCTTTGCGCATGGCGATTGAAAAGGCCAGGCAGGCCAACATGCCCAAAGACAACATTGAACGGGCAATCAAGCGCGGAACCGGCGAACTGGGGGGAGAGCGGATTGAAGAATTGTATTATGAGGGTCTGGGACCGGCTAATTCCCAGTTCATCATCAAAAGCCTGACCGACAACAAAAATCGCAGCGCCGCCTCCATCCGCCATATTTTTACCAAAAACAACGGCTCTTTCGGGTCAGTAGGATGGAATTTTATCCAAAAAGGAGTTATTAGAATTACCAACCAGAATTCCATTAATGATAATTTGGAGCTTGAATTAATTGATGAAGGCGTACAGGACATTATTAAAGAAAAGGAGGGGATAACCCTATATACTAAGACAGGAGATCTGCAGATGGTAGAAAAATATTTAGAGGAGCAAAACATAAAAACCGAATCCGTTGAAATTGAATTCGTGGCCAAGGAAAAACAACCGGTCGGGCCGGAAGACGCGGAAAAAATTGAAAAATTCATTGAAGAATTGGAAAATTGCGAGGACGTAGCGGATTATTATACAAATGTAGACATGTGAAACGCGTAACGCATAACGTGTAAGAAGCCCGATAACCCCATATAACCCATAACTCATAATACATAACGGTAATACATAAAACGTTATGCATTATGCGTTATGCGTTATGTAATTTTGGGCATTGACCCCGGCATTGCTGACACCGGCTACGGGTTAATCAAAAAAGACAAAACGGGAAACCTGTCCTGCCTGGATTATGGTTCAATTAAAACCCAGGCCAACCTTGCACTGGCTGAGCGGCTGAAAATCATTAACCGGGAACTGACTAAAATAATAAAAAAATACCGACCGGATTTAATGGCGGTGGAACAACTGTTCTTCTGCCGCAACGTTAAAACCGCCTTGGTGGTGGGCCAGGCCCGGGGGGTGGTGCTTTTGACCGCTTGCCAAAATCGTCTAACTTTGGCCGAATTTACGCCCTTGCAGGTCAAACAGGCAGTTGCCGCTTACGGTCAGGCCTCAAAAATACAGGTGCAAAAAATGGTCAAATTGCTGCTTAATTTAAATAAATTGCCCAAACCGGATGATGCGGCCGACGCCCTGGCAATAGCGATCTGCGCCGCTCACACCGCGCGTAATACATAACATATGAAGAAATTAAAAATCGTCCATATTTCTTCCGAGGTAGCCCCGTTTTCCAAAACCGGCGGCCTGGGCGACGTGGCCCGCAGTCTGCCCAAAGCCATTAAGCGCCTGGGACATGATGTCATCGTCATTACTCCGCTCTATGGCAAAATCATTGATAAGAAAAAAAACGGCTTAAAACCTTTCTACCAGGATGTCGAAATTTACCTTAACTCGGAAGAAACGGTAAAAATAAATTATTGGCGCGGATATCTAATGCACGGCCTGCCGATTTACTTTGTGGAAAACAGGCGCTTCTTTTCCCGGCGCAAAACCCTTTACGGCTCCACTCATGAAAACGCCCGCTTTTTGATTTTTGACGTTGCCGCCCTGAAATTAATTTCTTTGCTTAAATTTGAGGCCGACATTGTCCATTGCCATGACTGGCAAACCGGCCTGATTCCTTTTTACCTTAAAACCGATTTCCGCTATTCCCGCACTCTGCGCAAAGCCACCACCATTTTTACAATTCATAATCTGGCTTTCCAGTTTGGCCGCAACTGGTGGGAAGTACCGCTCAAAAAAAAGGACTACGGCCGGAAAAGAATTCCCCATATTTCCGACCCGAACATTGAGTACGTCAACTTTGCCAAACGGGCAATTCTAAAAACCGACGTTATCAGCACGGTGAGTGAGCAATACCGGGAAGAAATTATGACCAAAAGTTTCGGCCAGGACCTGCATCGGATTCTCAGAAACCGGGAAGACCGATTCTTCGGCATTGTCAACGGCATTGATTACAAAGCTTTTAATCCCATCAATGATCCCAGTCTTTTTAAAAATTACAATTATCAAAAAATTCACCGCAAAAAACTGAACAAAGAACATCTGCAAAAATTATTGAATTTTCCCGTCAACCGCGACATTCCGCTTATCGGCCTGACTTCCCGGGTTACTTTCCAAAAAGGGTTTGAATTAATCATCCAGCTTCTGGAACCGCTTCTGCAGCTGGACATCCAAATGGTCATTATGGGCGACGGCGACAAAAGCTACATTAACGAATTAAAAAAATACCACAAAAAATATCCGAAAAAAATGATCTGGCTGCCTTTCCGCGATTATAAAAAATTTGAGACCTTAATTTACGCCGGCGCCGACATCTTCCTGCTCCCTTCGCACCATGAACCCTGCGGCATCAACCAGCTAATCGCCATGCGCTACGGCTGCATTCCGGTAGTCCGGCACGTCGGCGGCCTATATGATACGGTTACCGATTTTGACCCGGACAAAAATACGGGCAGCGGTTTCAGCTTTACCCGCTTTAACATTTTTCCCCTTTACGGCGCCCTGGTGAGAGCCCTGGAAACCTACAAACATAAAAA
>CAYNBD010000025.1:0-9465 GCA_964395755.1 uncultured Gammaproteobacteria bacterium | reverse complement strand
CGACTTAATGGTACGGGCGATGCGGGAATCGAATTCCTGGGAAATTCCGGCGAAAAAATACATTAGCCTGTACAATAAAGCCCTGCGCCTGAAAAACGGAAACGGAAAAAACGGAAATGGCAAAAAAAAGAAAAAAAATTGAATTTTTTATTATTATTGAATTTTTTATTATTGTTGAATTGTCCTATTACCACCTTGCTGATATATTTATTATCAGCAATAAAAAATAATTTAATTGGGGCCCTTAGCTCATCTGGTAGAGCGCCTCGCTTGCATCGAGGAGGTAAGGAGTTCAACTCTCCTAGGGTCCACTTAAATTACCGCCAAAGTCATCAAACGAGGAACTCTAGTACAACAAAAAAATTAAAAAACCGGGCCATTGGCTCGATTTTTTGTTTAAATACAAACCACCCCTAACCCCTCCTTGGAAAGGAGGGGAAATTTACGCTTGTTTTATCTTATTTTCTATGGTGTAATAGTATTATGAACAAAACCAGAAAAAAATTAATAATTATCGACGGCAATGCCCTGATTCACCGCAGTTTTCACGCCTTGCCGCCAACTATGACCACCAAAAGCGGAGAGATGGTTAATGCCGTCTATGGCTTTACCACGGTTTTACTGAAAGCCATCCGGGAATTCAAGCCTGATTATCTGGCCCTGACCCTGGACCGGAAAGGCCCGACCTTCCGGCATAAAGAATATAAGGACTACAAAGCCAAACGGGTTAAAGCCCCGGATGATTTGTATAAGCAGATCCCCCTGATCAAAGAAGTCGCCCGCGCTTTTAACATCCCAATTTACGAACTGCGGGGCTATGAAGCCGATGATTTGATCGGCACGATCGCCCGCGCCGTTGACGGGGCAGTGGAAAAAATAATCGTTACCGGCGACCTAGATACTCTCCAGCTCGTTAACGAGCACACCAAAGTCTATACCATGAGCCATGGTTTGGCCGACAACATTACCTATGACCGGGCCGCGGTTCGAGCGCGGTTCGGGCTGAATCCGGAGCAGATGATTGACTTTAAGGCTCTGCGCGGCGATCCCAGCGACAATATTCCCGGCGTACCCGGCATCGGCGAAAAAACCGCGATCAACCTCCTGCAAAATTTTAAAACCCTGGACAGCGTTTACAAAAACATTGAATCACAAAAAATCAATGACCGCATCAGGAATCTGCTGCTTGAACATAAAAAATCAGCTTATCAAAGCCAAAAACTCGTCACCATTAAATGTGATGTTAAAATAAATTTTAAACTGGCAACCACCCGCTTTTCCGGCTTTGACCAAACTGCAATGATACAACTTTTCTCCCGGCTGGAATTTAAATCCCTGTTGCCCCGGGTGCATACTATGATTAATGGACAAAAAAAAGAAACCGCCAAAGACCGAGACAAGGAAGCCGAAGATAAATTTGAGCGCAACCGGAAAAAATTCAATTACAGCCTGATTAACGATGAAAAAAAATTTAAAACATTCTTAACGCAATTAAAAAAACAAAACCAATTTGCCTTTGACACCGAAACTTCTTCTTTTGATCCCCTGACCGCTGATTTATTGGGCATCAGTTTTTCCTGGAAAAAGGGAGAAGCTTTTTACGTAGCGATTCAGGACAACGAACGGCAAACAACGAACGGCAAACAACGAACGGCAAACAACGAACAAACTCTATTTAATTATCAAAACGCGAAAACGCGAAAACGCGAAAACGCGAAAACGCACCCGTGGCTGGAAAGCTTAAAGCCGATTATGGAAGACGGAAAAATTAAAAAATTCGGGCACAACATTAAATTTGACCTGCGGGTAATGACAAGCCGGGGAATCCGGGTCAAAGGCGTTACCTTTGATACCATGGTCGCTTCCTACCTGTTAAATCCGGGCACGCGCCAGCACAATTTAGACGCTCTAACCTTTGCCGAACTGGGGCACGAAAAAATAAGCAAAGACGACTTGCTGGGTACGGGCCGAAACAGAATCAAATTTGCCCAGGTGGAAACGGAAAAATTAATGCTTTACTCGGCCGAGGACGCGGATTTCACCTACCGGCTGGTAAGCAAATTAAAACCACAGTTGCGGGAACACAAACTGGATAAACTTTTTGATGACATTGAAATGCCCTTAATCAACGTTTTGGCACAAATGGAAGATAACGGCATCAAGATCGACACAAAAATTTTAGCCGCCCTCAACCGAAAAATCACTACAAAAATCAAGCGCCTGGAAAAAGCGATCTACCACCAGGCCGGAACTAAATTTAACATTAACTCCACCCAGCAACTGCGCCAAATCCTTTATGAAAAGCTGGCTATCCCGATTGAAAATATCGGCAAAACCAAAACCGGGCTGTCCACCTCGGCCGAAGAACTGGCTAAATTAAAAGATCTTCATCCTATTATCCCTTTAATTCAGGAACACCGCGAACTAAGAAAATTAATTACTACCTACGTTTCCGCCCTGCCAATGTTAATTAACAAAACAACCAAACGAGTCCATACCAGTTTTAACCAGGCCGTAACCGCTACCGGCCGGCTATCTTCCACCGAGCCGAACCTGCAAAATATACCCATCCGCACTGAATTGGGCCGGGAAATCCGGCAGGCGTTCGTGGCCGAGAAAGGTAATAAGCTAATCAGCCTGGATTATTCCCAGATTGAACTGCGGCTGGCAGCTCATATGTCCGGCGACGCCAAGATGATTAAAGCCTTTAAAGACGGGGCTGATATCCACACCATCACGGCGGCGGAAATCAACCAGGTCGCTCCGGAAGCAGTTACAAAAACCATGCGCCGGGAAGCCAAAGCGACTAATTTCGGCATTCTTTACGGTCAGGGTCCGCACGGGCTGGCGCAAACAGCCGATATACCTTATTGGCGCGCCAAAGAATTCATTGAAAAATATTTTTCTTCTTACCCGCGGATTAAAAAATTTATTGACCAAGCTATAAAGAGCACCCGCGACAAAGGCTACGCTGAAACTTTATTCGGCCGGCGGCGCTATCTGCCGGAAATCAATTCTTCGGTAATACAGGTAAAAAAAGCGGCCGAACGGATGGCTGTCAATATGCCTTTGCAAGGGACGGCCGCTGATCTGATTAAAGTGGCAATGATTGATGTTAATAAACACCTCACCCGTCCTGACAGGCCAGGCCACCCTCTCCTAATTAGGAGAGGGGCTGGGGGAGAGGTGCGGATACTTTTACAAGTGCATGACGAATTATTGTTTGAAGTAAAAAATTCAGAAGTAAACGCTACGGCTGAAAAAATTAAAGATATTATGGAAAAAGCCATTAAGCTAAAAGTACCGGTGGTAGTGGATGTCAGTGTGGGAAATAATTGGGGAGAGATGAAATCAATTGACAATTACGAATTAAAAATTACGAATAATGACAATTAAAAACCTACAAAATAAAAAAATCTGTATTCTGGGCTGGGGCATTGAAAACCAGGCCCTGGTTAAGTTTTTGTTGAAAAAAAAGGTTAAAAGCGAAATTATAATTTGTGATAAGAAAAAAGTAGGAACGCAAAATTTTGCGTTCCCACCCAAAAATATAAAATGGAAATCAGATAAAGATTATGATAAAAATTTAGAACGATACGACATTATTTTCCGTGCGCCCGGGTATCCCTTGTCTAAATTATCTCGCCTCGCCCCTCTCCCGGCTAAAAGAGGAAACAAAAGGGAAGGGTTACAAATAATTACCAGCCCGATGAAATTATTTTTTGAGTTATGCCCGACTAAAAATATCATCGGCGTAACCGGCACCAAGGGCAAAGGTACGACCGCCAGTTTAATTTATAGAATACTCAAACAAGCCGGCCGGAAAGTATTCTTGGGCGGTAATATCGGCGTTGCGCCTTTCGCCTTTATCGATAAAATCAAAAAAAATAGCTGGGTGATCTTAGAACTATCCAGTTTCCAGTTAGAGGACATGGAAGTTAGCCCCAGAATGGCCGTGATTACTAATTTTACGGCTGAACACCTGTCTCCGGCTGATCCTAATAATCCGAATTACCATCATACTCTATCCGCTTATTGGCGCGCCAAAGCTAATATTTTTAAATGGCAGAAAAAAAATGATTATTTAATTATTAACAAAAAACTCAAAGACCGCCTGGTTGGCTCTCCCCCGCCGGGAAAAATAAAATATTTTACCACCCTGGACTGGCCGACCAAAATAGTCGGCGATTATAACCGGGAAAATATTTCTGCGGCCGCGGCCGCGGCCAAAGCGGCGGGTGTAAAAACCAAAATCAGCAAACAGACAGTTAAAAATTTTAAAAATCTTGAGCACCGGCTGGAATTTGTCAAAAATATCCGGGGGGTAAAATATTATAATGACAGCTTCGCCACCACGCCGACGGCAACCGCGGCGGATTTGGAATCGTTTTCCGCCCCGATTATTCTCCTGGCCGGCGGGGCGGATAAGGGCGCTGATTTTAAAAAATTAGCTCGCCAAATTAAAAAAAGGGTAAAATTCACGGTTCTACTGGCCGGTCAAGCTACGCCCAGAATTAAAAAAGCATTAGCAAAAATAAAATATCCAGCGAAAAACATCGGGCCGGCTAAAAGTATGGCTCAAGCGGTGCGAATCGCTCGGGGAAAATCCGCAGCCGGTGATATTGTCTTGCTTTCTCCGGCCTGCGCCAGTTTCGGCATGTTTCAAAATTACAAAGAGCGGGGAAAATTATTTAAAAAAAAAGTTAAAAAATTACAAATTACAAATCCGTACAAATTCACAAATAATAAATTAGGTGAAATAAAATAGCAAATGTCAATAAATAATATTTGTGTTATTTGTAATGATTTGTAATTTGTAATCCTAAATAAAAAAACAAAGCCAACCCCAGCTTTGTTTATAATAAAGTCTTAATTGCTTTTATTATATTGTCCGTTAAATTTTCCTCCTATTCATCAAAGTCATTATCCTCCTCTTTGATTTTGGCGATCTGGGGCGGATGCAAAGAAATAACTTCCAATCTTTTCCCACAGTTGCTGCAATCGGCTAAATCGCCTTCGTAAGCTTCATCTTCAATCACCACGTCGCTACCGCAGAACGGGCACCTGGCTGTTTGCATAAGCTTAACTTAATTATCATACTTGAATTTTAGCAGATTGGAGACAATAATTCAAATTAATTAACACAAAAATTTGCTGATGAGAAATTTTGATAAAAAAAAGAAAAAATCAAATTATCAATCAAAACAATGATTATTTTTCTTTACGGGGCTGACGCTTTCCGCAGCCGAAAAAAATTAAAAGAAATAAAAGCCAAGTTTTTAAGCACGGCGGATATGGCCGGTGATAGCCTGATTACGCTTGACGGCCGGGATATTACCATGGAACGGCTTAATGAAAAAATCAGCCCGCGATCTTTGCTGACTAAAAAACGCCTGCTGGCGGTTGAAGACATTTTTCTAAACAAAAATAAGGATATTTTCACGGCGATTCCGGAATTGTTTAAAACCAGAAAAACGCTGCTCGAAGACAACACCGTTATTTTTCGCGACTCTTCCGTCCGCACGGATAAAAAAGGAAAGGCGGTTGCGCCCGACTCCCTGGGGCGGGAAAAACCTCTGGCCAAAGAACCGGCGCAATTATTTAAATATCTGCGCCAACAGAAATATGCCCAAGAATTCAAACTCTTATCCAATACGGAAACGGCTGCCTGGATAAAAAACGAGGTCAAAATGCGGGGAGGTACTATCGGCTACAAGGCGGTTCAGGCTTTGCTGGGCCTAATCGGCGCCGGGGAAAATTCAGGCTGGCAGCTGGAAAATGAAATCAATAAATTAATCAATTACAAAAGAGGGCTGACGCCCGGGCTGATCGGGAAAAACGAACCGGTTGCCATTGAAGAAGAAGACGTGGAAAAATTGGTGCGGGGCAGTTTTGACGAAAACATTTTCGCCCTCACTGACGCACTAAGCGCCAAAAACAAACAACAGGCGGAAAAACTGCTGGAAAATCAATACGAAGCCGGTTTGACCGACGGTTATTTGTTAAATATGATCATCAGGCAATTTAAAATCCTGCTGCAAATCAGGCAAGCGCTTGACTCCGGTTTTACCGCCCGCAAAATTGCCGGCGCCCTGAAGCTCCATCCCTTCGTGGTGCAAAAAGGCATCAGCCAGGCGCGTAATTTTACGCCCGCTGTCCTAAAAAATATTTTAAACACGCTAATGACAACCGATTACCGACTCAAAACCGGCCAGGCCGACGCATGCGCCTTGCTTAATTTGCTAATCGCCAAAATATGATTTATTTGCTTGATTTGCTCGGCACTTTCGCTTTCGCCATCGGCGGCGCTTTCAAAGCCCGGGGCAGACAACTGAACATTTTCGGAATAATCTTTTTGGGCGCCATTACGGCTGTCGGCGGCGGCACGATCCGGGATTTGATTATCGGCCGCGTTCCTCTCTTTTATTTGCGGGATAAAAATTACCTCCTGATTTGCATCTTAGCCGGTTTGCTGGCCTACTGTCTGCCGAAATTTTTTAAAAAAACCTATTCAGCTTTCCGCCTGATTGATTCAATCGGCCTGGCCGCTTTCGTCATTATCGGCGCTTCGGTCAGCCAGGACTATCTTTTCGCCAACCTCGCCTATCCGACCGTAATTTCCGCCCTGGCCTGCGTTTTTCTGGGTATGCTGACCGGTTTTGGCGGCGGCGTTCTGCGCGATACCGTTATGGGAGACACGCCTTTCTCCCTGAAACGAGGTTCTAATTACGTTGCCAGCGCTTTCTGGGGCGCGACCGTCTTCTACGAACTACGGTTTATAAACCCGGAACTGGCCCTGGCGGCTTCCATGGCCATTACTTTAATTCTGCGGGAGATAGTTTCTCCATATGGAATTTACAAAAAAGTCATAATAAGAAATAAGTAAAATAAGAGTAAAAAGAAAAATAAGAGAACTAAAAATAGTTAATGTTTTTGTTATTGTTTTACTTATTTTACTTATTTCTTATTAAAAGCAAAAACCCCGCTGACTACGGGGTTTTTGCAATTTAAGATTATTTTCAAAAATCATTTTTTAGCCGCTATTTGATTGAGCCCGCGCTGCAGCCGCGATTTCTTCCGGTCGCGGGTATTGTTCTTAATGACGCCTTTCTGGGCGGCCTTATCAATCATCTGCAAAGATTCGGCCACTAATTTCTTGGCCTGAGCGTCACCGGCGGCAATCGCCCGGCGGGTTTTTTTAACCAAGGATTTTAAATTATCCTTGATTTTTTTATTTTGGATTTGCCTGTTTTTGCTTTTCCGCAATTCCTTTTTGGCTGATTTTGTGTTTGGCATTTTGGTTTAGTTAATTGGTTAATTATCTTATATCTTAAATCAGATTATCACGTTTTTTCAATTTTGGCAACAGCAGGATGCTAAGTGCAAAAATAATAATTAAAATACTGATTATTTGCGGCCAGCGCAGGCCCAGAATGGCGGGTGTGGGGTCAACCCGGATAAATTCCAGGCCCAGGCGCAGGCCCGAATACAAAATCAGATAGCTGATAGCCGATAACAAATAATGGGTCTGATCAAACTTATTTTTTTTGATAATATAAAAATGAATGGAAATTAAAACCAAAAAAATCAATAAATTGCCCAGGGATTCATAAAGAAAAGTCGGGTGGAAGAACTCCGCCGAAATGTATTCCAAGGGCCGGTTCATTATTGACACCGGAATACCCCAAGCCCAATCCGTGGGCCGACCCATCAGTTCCTGGTTAAAATAATTTCCCCAGCGGCCAAGCGCCTGGGCCAGGGCCAGGCCCGGGGTCATAATCCCGACCAGGAGCCAGAAGCTAATTTTATGTTGCCGGGCGAAAAAAAAGATAATTATCAAACCGGCAAAAAGCGCGCCATGAATCGCCAGACCGCCGCGCCAGAATTTAAAAATGTCAAGTGGATGAGCCAGATAATAAGGCCATTCCAGAAAAACATGGTATAGCCGCGCGCCGACAAGGCCGCCGATAATCAGCCAAAACATCAGGTCAAACAGGGTTTCGCGGGAAAGACGGTAATAGCCGGCCAGCTTAAGCGTAACCGACATGCCGGCCAGTAAGCCGGCTACCACGAAAACGCCGTACCAGTAAATATTAACCGGCCCGAAAGAAACCAGAATCGGCTCCGGGTTAAAAGTATGCAGAAAATTAAACACATTTTTGCTACACGGGTCACGGATATACAGACAATGATTTTAAAACCGCTAACTATATATCTCTGTGATCTGTGCCATTAATAATTGTTTATCCATGATCTATGCGTATATATATATTGCTACATTGCCGGCTTGAAGTCAAATGCAATGATATTTTTATAAAAAAAGAACCGGATCCCAAGCGAGATCCGGCCACGGTATAAACACCAGCTTACGCTAATTAATCTTTTGATCACATTGTATGTGCTGCCAAAGGCGAGAGAGAACTACTATAATGGCTCCGCCCATAATCGGGAATAAAGCGTTATGAGCAATTTCCCGCGCGCCGACATGGGCTGTTGCAGACAAATTAATATCGGTAATGAAAAAACAGTTTGCAAAACCGATGACCACCATCACAACACCCATAAAAAAAGAAATTTTCGGGATTGCTCTATCAATTTTCTCTAAGGTAATTTTCATCCTTCTCCTCCGTTTTTAAGTTATAAAAATAACCGCAAATGAGCGAAACTCGTTATTTTACAATCAGAAAATTGGGTTCCCTAATGCCACTACGCGAATATTTTACCTCGGCAATCTTTACTTTTGTTCCGATTGATATCTCCCTCATGGGGATAACGAAAACGGGGATCCAAAGCCCATCTCCCCGTTCAATAACTATGTGCCCCATATTAAATTCATTCACTCTTTTAGCTTCCCGGACAACCGTAAAGGTCTCTTCGGGTAACCAATCGGTTACTATGGGCCCCGAAGAAGCATCAGCTCTTATTCTTTGCTCAGCTTTATTCGCCGCTTTCTTCATTCCGGTACCGGATAGTATAAATACAACGATACATACGGCTAACAGTATAGCGATAAATAATGCTTTTCTTTGTTTCATTGTATACCTCCAATTTTAAGTTTTTGTTTTATATTCAAATATTAATTTTAAGTTACAAATTTATCTTATAAACTATATCATATTATAACAAATCTGTCAACCGTTATTATAAAAAATTAGCTTACATTAAATAAAAAAACAATATCAGTATAATATTATTAGTTACAAGTTATGAGTTATGAGTATAATTCGTGCCGGAGAGAGGACTTGAACCTCCACGCCTTGCGGCACATGGTCCTAAACCATGCGTGTCTACCAGTTTCACCACTCCGGCCTTAGTGTCATTGCGAAGGAGCGCGGACTGCCGTAAGGCAGGCCAAGCGACTGAAGCAATCTCGGAGAAAGCGCTCTACCGCAATGACAGTAAATTAAAAAATTAAGCTAATAGTTTCCGATATAGCTTTAAATATTCTTGCGCCGATTTATCCCA
>CAYNBD010000024.1:0-13183 GCA_964395755.1 uncultured Gammaproteobacteria bacterium | reverse complement strand
CGCGGTTTACCCGCATTTTCGGCCCGGTGGCGCGCGAAGTCCGGCGCAAAGGTTTTTTCAAAATCGCCAGCATGGCGCCGGAAGTATTGTAAATCGCATAACTTATAACTTGTAACTCATAACTTTTGACGACAATAAAATTAGTCTCGAGCAGGATTTAAAGATAGATTTACATAATGAAATAAATATTTGTGAAATTTGTGAATAGATTTGTGAATTTGTAATTTTATGAAAATAAAAAAGGGAGATAAAGTTAAGTTAATATCAGGTAAAGACAAAGGCAAGACCGGCAAGGTTTTGCAGGTTTTTCCTTTGCGCGAGCGGGTTTCAGTTGAGGGCCGCAACCTTTTGATTAAGCATATGCGTCCGCGCAAACAGGGAGAAAAAGGACAGAGAATAGAATTTCCCGCGCCCATGGCCTTATCCAATGTAATACTGATTTGTCCGCAGTGCGGCAAACCGACCCGGATAGGATACAAAACGGTTCAAAGCAATGCCGCGCCGGGTTCAGCGACCCCAAAAGCCAAAAGTAAAAAGTACAGAATTTGCCAAAAGTGCAAACAAGTAATATGAGATTAAAAGAATTATACAAAAAAGAAATAATGCCGCAAATGAAAAAAAGGTTTGGTTATGCGAGCAATTTAGCGGTGCCGGCTTTGAAAAAGGCGGTGGTTAACGTTGGTTTCGGCCGCCATGCCAAAGACAAGGATTACGTTGAGAATATAGAAAAAAATTTAGTCCTGATTACCGGGCAAAAGCCGGTTTTAACCAAAGCTAAAAAATCCGTGTCCGCTTTTAAAATCAGGGATGGCATGATTATTGGCGCCAAAGTTACGCTGCGGGGAGACCGTTTGTATGATTTCGTGGAAAAATTAATTAACATATCATTTCCCCGCGTGCGGGATTTTCGCGGTTTGAACGAAAAAAGCGTAGACGGGAGCGGCGTTTTAACAGTCGGTTTTCGGGAACATCTGGCTTTTCCGGAAATTAAATCCGACGACGTGGAAAACATCCATGGCCTGGAAGTCAGCATAGTGACCAGCGCCAAAACCAGGGAAGAAGGACTGGAATTATTTAAGTTAATGGGCTTCCCCTTTAAGAAATAATATAATCCGAATTATCTTGTCTGACTAACGAAGCCAGTGAATTTATCCGAATGCTCCGAATTGGGATTTAATACCAAATTCGCAAATTATAATTCGGAGAATTCGGATAATAATTCGGATTAATTAGGATTATATTTTATGGCTAGAAAAGCATTAATTGCCAAAGCAAAAAGAAAACCAAAATATTCCACCCGTATCATCAGACGGTGCTGGCGCTGTGGCCGTAATCGCGGTTATATGCGGGATTTTAATTTGTGCCGGATTTGTTTTCGCGAATTGGCTGAAAACGGCGATTTGCCCGGTATCCGCAGATCAAGCTGGTAGGGCGAAAATAGATTTTTTTAGTAAATAATAATTAATTGATAAGAATAACCAAAATATGACAGATCCAATTGCAGACATGTTGACGCGCATCAGGAACGCTTCGGCGGTTAAAAAACCGGAGGTGATTTTGCCTATGAGCAAAATTAAACTGGAGATTGCCAAAATTTTAGAGCGCGAGGGCTGGACGCAGAAAACCGAAGTCCTGGAAAATAAAATTTCTCGGGATAAAAAGAATAAATCTTTGAATTTTGCCCAATTAAAGATTGTTTTAAAGTATAAAAAAAGCGGCCGGCCGGCCATCACTTCCTTAAAGCGGATCAGCAAGCCGGGTTTAAGGATTTACGCCGGCAAGGATAAACTGCCGCGGGTTTTAAATAATTTAGGGATGGCCATAATTTCCACCCCGCAAGGATTAATGACCGGTAAAGAAGCAAAGAAAAAAGGCATCGGCGGCGAAGTGATATGTGCAATCTATTAGTTCAAGGAATCTGTGCGGATTACCACCGGCGCCAAACCGTTAATGCTAATGTTTGATACGGATAGATAAACAAGAATATCAATACCCGCTGCAAAATAAATATATTTTTTCTATTATGTCAAGATTAGGAAAACTGCCAATTGAATTACCGACCGGAACTCAAGCAAAAATTGAGGATAGTTTTATTATTGTGAAAGGCCCTAAGGGCGAATTAAAAACAAAAATTAATGATTTGGTGAAAGTTGATATGGATGATGAACAAATAATCGTTAGCGTTAAACATCCGGAAGACAAAAAAGAAAGAGCCTTTTGGGGTTTATTCAGAAGCTTAATAGCTAATATGGTCATAGGGGTTGTCCAGGGCTTTGAAAAAAAACTGGAAATAAACGGCGTCGGTTATAAAGCGGTCCTGCAGGGTCAAAAATTGGTTTTGCACGTCGGTTATTCCCATCCGATTGAATACAATTTGCCCGCCGGAATTTCAGCCGCCATAGAGGGCAATATCATCACTTTAACCGGTATAGACAAGCAGCTTCTTGGTGAAACCGCGGCTCAGATAAGAAAAATAAGAAAGCCGGAGCCTTACAAGGGGAAAGGCATAAAATACGCTGATGAGGTAATTAGACGCAAAGTCGGCAAAACAGCGGTCAAAGGCGAATAATATGAATAAAAATATAGCTAAAATTTTAAGAAAGACAAGAAGGCATAGTAAAATCCGGGTAAAAATAAAAGGCACGGCCAAGCGTCCCCGTCTAAGTGTTTTTCGTTCAAATCAGGCGATGTACTTACAATTGATTGATGACGCTAAAGGTAAAACCTTGGCTAGCGCCCACAGCCGGGAAATAAAAAGCAAAGGGACAAAAACTTCTCTGGGCTTGGAATTGGGAAAATTAATTGCGGCCAAAGCCTTGAAGCAGAAAATAAAAAATGTGGTTTTTGACCGGGGCGGATATAAATATCATGGCCGGGTTAAAGCGGCGGCCGATGGCGCCCGGGAAGGCGGATTAAAATTTTAATTTTTATATCATTTATATATTATGATGGAAGTAAAAAAACAATCTGAAAGTAAGAAAGAAGCGGTCAAACAGCCTGCTCAGCTTCAGAGTGAAAAGAAAGACACCGGTACCGGCGCGGCCCAAGCGGTGGCGAACGCGGTTTACGGTAGAGAAAAGCGGATGAAAAGAAGAATGGGCCGGGGTAAACCGCGCCGGGAAGAAAAAAAAGACGAATTTGAACAAAGAATTTTGGATTTGGCCCGGGTTACCAGGGTAATGGCCGGCGGAAAAAGAATGCGCTTCCGGGCCTGCGTGGTGATCGGGAACAGAAAAGGCCGGGTGGCGGTAGCCTTGGGCAAGGGTACGGACGTTACCATTGCCGTTACCAAGGCGGTTAATAAGGCCAAAAAGCAGATAATTGACGTGCCAATGGTCAATGGCACCATTCCGCATGAAATTTATCAGAAAACCGGCGCGGCCAAAATTTTATTCAAGCCGGCCCGTAAAGGCCGGGGCGTAATTGCCGGCGGCGTGGTCAGGATTATTTTGGAATTGGCCGGTATTCATAATATAACCTGTAAAATTTTGGGCACCAGCAATAAGGTCAACAACGCCAAATGCACGATTGCCGCCCTGGAGAAATTGCGCCGGGTGGAAAAGAAGCAGGATGATGGTAAGCAGCAAACAGTAAACAGTAAACAGGCGACAAAAAACTTATAACTTATAACCCTTTAGCAATGTAACGATGAAATAATTTAACAATTTTTTCTTCTTGTTCTTATTTTACTTATTTTACTTATTTTTCATATATGCCATTATCACTACATACAATTAAACCTGCCCGAGGTGCCACCAAGAGAAGAAAGCGGGTGGGCCGGGGGAATGCTTCCGGCCATGGCAACTACAGCGGCCGGGGGTTAAAAGGACAGAAGGCCCGTTCCGGCGTTTCTAACCTTAAACGTTTGGGTATGAGACAAATGTTATTGCAGACCCCAAAAACCAGGGGCTTTAAGTCCGGTAAGCCTAAAAATCAGGCCGTTAATCTTAAAGCTATCAATAAAAATTTTAAAGAGGGCGAGAGCGTAAATCCGAAAACATTGTTAAAAAAAGGATTGATTGCTAAAATAAAGTTACCGGTTAAAATTTTAGGGCAAGGAAAGCTAACCGTTAAGGGTTTGAAGTTTGAAGGCGTGAAGATGAGTGAGGGCGCGAAAGAGAAGTTAGAAGTTAGAAGTAAGAAGTAAGAAGATTATAAATTATCGTAGAATTTTTAGGATTATTATGATAATTGCGATTTTTGAGAAGTTAAAAATAAAATGAAAATAAAAAGTAGGAAAAAAAAGGAAGAATTGAATTTCATTTGTGATGTTTGTGGCCAAGAATTTATCGCCGAGATTGATCCTTCTCAAAGCTGGCGAAGCATTCGCCCTCAATGCGGGGCAGCGGCCACCCTTAATAAAAGAATCTAATGGTTGGACCAGGGAGAGATTGATATGTTTATCATTTTTCCAATTTTACTCTAAAAAATTTATAATATGATTGATAAATTATTGCAAATCTGGAAAGTGCGCGATTTGCGCAAGAATATCATTTTTGTTTTGGCAATGCTGGTTATTTTTCGCTTGGCCGCCCACATCCCGATTCCCGGAGTCAATATCGCCGCTTTGCAGGATTTTTTCAGTTCCAACCAGATTCTGGGATTGCTAAATATTTTTTCCGGCGGGGGCATGCAGAATTTTTCCATCGTGATGATGGGGGTAACGCCTTATATCACTTCTTCAATTATCTTCCAGCTTCTGGCCATGATTATTCCCAAACTGGAAGAGATGCAGAAAGAAGAAGCCGGCCAGCAGAAAATAAATATGTGGACCCGCTGGCTGACCGTACCTTTGGCGGCTATGCAGTCTTATGGCATGATTACCTTACTACAGCGTTCGTCTTTTGATATTTTAGGTAATATTTCCAGGTTTGATTTATTCGCCATTATTACCACGATTACGGCCGGCACCATATTTTTGATGTGGATCGGAGAGTTGATTTCGGAGAAAAAAATCGGCAACGGCATATCTTTGCTGATTTTTGCCGGGATTGTCGCCGGTTTGCCCCAGGTGGTGCAACAAACGGTTGTCACTTTTGATCCCTCCCGTTTATTCGTTATCATCGGCTTTATCGCCATCGCCTTAGTCACCGTTGTCGGCGTGGTTTTCATTAACGAGGGTACGCGTAACATCCCGGTCCAATACGCCCGCCAGGTGCGTGGCAACCGGATGTACGGCGGTACCAGCACGCATTTGCCCCTGCGGGTCAATATGGCCGGCGTCATCCCGATTATTTTTGCCATTTCCGTAGTGCTTTTTCCCTCGATGATCGCCCAGTTTTTTGTCCATGCCAAAACCGTCTGGATTGCCAATTTTGCGGAATGGGTGCTGACCGTTTTTCAGAACCAGTTGTTTTACGGTATTTTATACTTTGTATTGGTTTTTGGTTTTACTTATTTTTATACCGAGGTTATTTTTCATCCGACCAAAATCGCGGAAAATTTGCAGAAGCAGGGCGGCTTTATCCCCGGCATCAGACCGGGCCGCCATACCAGCGAGTATTTGGCCAATACTACCCATAAAATCATTTTTGTCGGTGCTTTGTTTTTAGGCGTAATCGCGATTTTGCCTTTGATTATGCGCTACTTTACCGGCATTCAGGCCTTAGCCCTGGGCGGCACCAGCCTTTTGATCGTGGTATCAGTGGTGATTGAGACGGTTAAACAGGTTGAATCGCAATTGACTATGCGCGAATATGAAGGTATGTAGTTTAAATAACAGGCCGGGCGTTAATGGCCGCCGTAGGCGGTTTTTTGTTTTTAGGGGAATTATGGTATAATATAGTTAACGGTGAACAGACGACAGAAGAAAACAGAATTTAAATTTCTAATTGTCTAATGCCTAATTTCTAATAAAATCCCAAATGTCAAATGATTGAATGATAAATATTTCTAATATTAAAAATTCTTGCATTAGACATTCTATTAGAAATTAGAAATTATAATTTAGAAATTTTAACAGTATTTTCTTATTTTACTTATTTTTCCCGTTCGTTATTTTCGTATTTTTTCATTACTTTCGTGTTTATTCACGTATTAGTGTTATATTTTCAGCACAACAATTTGACAATCCCGAGTACTCGGGACAATGTAACAGTGTAAAATATGCCTTTAGACATTTCTCCCGGAGCAAAATTCAGAACCAAGGGCGTGGCTGGAAGTTTTCAAAGAAAGCTTAAAAGCGCGACTTTGAGTGGCGGGTTGAAACATTTGGAGCCCCATGTTGATAAGATTACTAAAGTAGTGGGGGATTATGAGTTAGCAATCAAAAGAGGCGGCTTGTCAGGATTGCAGCAGGCTAGCGCCTGGAATAAAATTCGGAAAGAAACCGGACCCGTAACTTCGCAAACCAGGAGGGATATAAAAAAGATCTTAAAACAGTTAGAGGGGAAAGCCCGGACGGAAAATCAAAAAAAAGAATTGGAATCAAGAAAAAAAGTCAACCTGAGAACGCAAATGCAGCGGGATTTGCCCGTTAGAGAATCGGGGATGGATAAATATCGGATTTCAGCCGGAACTGTCGGTGCGGGCGGAGCAGGCGGTTTTAGCCGGATTAACGATGATAAAGACCAGCCTGGTTTTGCCAATCAGAAAAGGCCGGAGGGATTTGCCCGCTCACCCCGTAACGCCGGTTTTGCTTCTTCGGCCGGCGGTGCAACGGGTCAGCGACCCATGATTCCGCTGCAAAAATAAGGCAGTAAACACCTGCCTGCCAGTAGACAGGGACGACAAAAATTTGTAACTTGTAACTTATAACTCGTAACCATTTAGCAATGAAACAATGTAACAATTTTTATTTTATTTATTTTCCATTCCGCCTATGTATCTAACAATAATTTTATTTATTTTGGGTTTTGTGTTTTTGATTAAAGGAGCCGACATACTGGTGGACGGCTCTTCTTCGTTGGCGCGCAAATTCGGCGTTTCCAGCTTTTTTATCGGTTTGACCATCGTTGCTTTCGGCACTTCAGCCCCTGAATTGGTGGTGAGCGCCTTGGCCAGCTTTAAGGGCAGCGCCGGCATCGCTCTGGGAAACATTATCGGTTCAAACATTTCCAATACTTTGTTGATTTTGGGAATAGCGGCCGTCATCACTCCTTTGGCGATTAAAAAAGGTACCGTGCATAAAGAAATCCCGCTTTCCCTGTTGGCCGTCTTGGCCGTCGGTATTTTAGCCAATGATTTTTTGATTGACGGCGTAACGCCCAGTAGTTTAACCAGGATTGACGGCTTGATTTTAATCTTATTTTTTGTAATTTTTCTTTATTACACTTTTGGCATTACCAAGGACAAAAAAGGTGTTTTAGAAAAAACTGTCGGCGAAATTAAGGAAGCGGCCGCAGACGGGGTTAAGGAACATAATAATTTTGTTTCCGCTCTGATGATTATAGTCGGCCTGTCTGCCCTGGCTGTCGGCGGCAAATTGATTGTTGACGGCGCCATTGTTTTCGCCCGGGTTTTAGGGGTGAGCGAGGCTTTAATTGGCCTGACGATCGTGGCGGTTGGTACTTCTTTGCCCGAACTGGCGGCCTCGGCCGTGGCCGCCCATAAAGGCCAAACCAATATAGCGGTGGGCAATATTGTCGGTTCCAACATTTTTAATCTTTTGTGGGTCCTGGGTCTCAGCTCGGTCATCAGACCGATTATTTATAATCCGGCCCTGAATGTTGACATGTTGATTCTGGCCGCTATTACGATTTTGCTTTTATTTTTAATTTACGCGGGACGCAAAAATATTTTGGGCAGGTGGGAGGGGGTGACGCTCCTAACTTTGTATGCCAGTTATATCGTATTTTTGATCTGGCGGGGGTGAATCGTGCAGATAGCATGCGACACGCAACATGAAGTAATATTATTTTATGATTAAGCTAAAAACAAAAGAAGATATCAGGGTTTTGCGGCAGGGAGGAAAGATTTTAGCGGCCATCCTGGAAAAATTAATCGCCGGGGTACGGCCGGGGGTAAACACGGAGTATCTGGAAAAAACCGCCAATGAATTAATAAATAAAGCCGGCGGCAGGCCTTCTTTTAAGGGGCATGCCATGCACGATGCGCTGATTTTTCCTACTACTCTTTGCATTTCCATCAATGATGAGGTGGTGCACACCCCGGCTTTGCCCGGCAGGGAAATAAAGTCCGGCGATATTGTCGGGGTGGATATCGGCATGCGGTACCCCGCGGGCGAAAGCGGTTATTATACCGATATGGCGAAAACCGTAATCGCGGGCAAGGGTAGCCGGGAGGCCGAAGAACTGGTTAAAACAACCGAAAAGGCGTTGGCCCTGGCCATAGAAAAAGTCAGGCCGGGTAATACGTTAAATGATATCGGGGCCGCCATTCAGGATTTCGTTGAAGCCAAGGGTTTTTCCGTAGTCAGGGAATTGGTCGGGCATGGCGTCGGCTATGACGTTCACGAAGAACCGCAGGTACCTAATTTTAAGATTAAGGACGGCGATATGCAGAACGTGGTGTTAAAACCGGGAATGGTAATCGCGATTGAGCCGATGGTAAACGCCGGCGGCTGGAAAGTAAAAACCGGCCGGGACGGCTTTGCGATTTTGACCGCGGACGGAAGTTTAAGCGCCCATTTTGAGCATACGGTGGCGGTTACGGATAAGGGTCATGAAATACTTACGGCAATTTAAAATACGGCAAAAATGAAAAATGACAATATAAAATTAGAGAAATATCTGGGCGTGGATTGGGGCGAAAAGCGGATCGGCCTGGCCCTGGGGGACAGTGAAATTAAGATAGCTACACCTTTGGGGGTCGCTAATAATTTGGCCCAGGTCAGGGAGACGGTTAAAAAGGAGGGGATTGATAAAATAGTTGTCGGCCAGCCCCTAAAAATGCGGGACGCAAAATTAGAGGTGGATAATAGATTTTTGGCATTTTTAAGCTCGCTCAAAAAAGCGGTGGCAGTGCCGGTTATTTTGATTGACGAGCGTCTGTCCAGCCGCGGAGCCGACTCTTTGCCTGGCAGTAAAAAAAACAAGGCCGCGCGGGATGCTATTGCCGCTATGTTAATACTACAGATTTATTTAGATAAAACATAGATAAAACACGAGACAAACGAATGAACACGAAAAATACGAATGAAAGATAAGGGTTGCGGTCTATTTCGTTCCTTTCGTTATCATTTGTTTGTTTCGTGTATATTATATGGAAGAAACTTATCATACCAAAGCGATCATATTGAAACGAACGGCTTTTCGGGAAGCGGACAGCCGGACAACTGTTTATTCCGCGGATAAAGGCAAGCTGGAATTGGTGGTCCGGGGAGCAAGGAAAATTACTTCCAAACTGGCGGCCCACCTGGAGCCGATCAGTTTATCCCGGCTGATGGTAGTGCGCGGCAAGCAGTTTGATTATATCGGCGGCGCGACCGCGGAGAACTGCTATTTTAATATTAAGAATGATTTAAAAAAGTTGGAGCTGGCCGGCCGGGCCCTGGGACTTTTTCATAAATTGGTCAAAGAGCGGGACGGGGCCGAAGCCGAAGCGCTTTTTAATCTACTGCGGCAATATCTGGCGATATTGGAGAATGAAGCGGGCGCGGAAAAAAAATATTCATTTTTTTATTATTGTTTCGTGCTTAAACTGCTGGCCGGACTGGGCTATAAGCCGGAGCTGGAGATTTGCTTGGCTTGCAAAAACAAAATTAGGCCAGCGGGTAATTTTTTTGACCCGGCTCGCGGCGGCCTGGTTTGTCCCATTTGCGCGAAAAACAATGCGCCGGGTTTGACTATTTCGGAAAATGGCATTAAAATACTTAGATTAATTATTGATAAAAATTTAGCTCATTTTCATTTAAAGAATTTACAAACAAATGTAAAGTTAAATCAGGAAGTTGCCGGAATTATTGACGCCTTTTTCAATTATAATTTTAATTAACGGGAGGCAGAAATGGAAAAACAGGATAAGGTGGGTAGATATAAACTTTTTCATCAAAGTGGCATTCCCAAGATATTGGGTAAAATAAAGAAATCGGAAGCAGTAGCCAAGGCGCGGGCAGCTGGCCCTGGGACGACTTTGGTGGAGATTACCGAAAAGCAGGGAGGAATAGTGGTTGATTTACCGACTGAGTAAAATTATCAGGGGGAGAACGGATGGATAAAATTAAAGTTTTTGTAATTAGTTTTATCGCCTGGATACCTGGTTATAATGAGGTTATTGATCGTTTGTTGCTTTGGGAGTCTCCGGAGATTATTATATTTCTTTCGGAAGAATTGGAGGATATTGTTTTATATAACAACCAGGCAAAGATTATGGTTATTCGTTTCCAGGATGCGGCTGTACGTAATAAGGTGATTGAGAAAATCAGTAATAAAACGTTCTGGCCGCGGGATTTAAAACCCTCTTATCCGAAGTTGGAAAGTGTCGCCAGTTTCTCTCCGGGCTCAAAAGACCCTAAAAAAATTTTTGCAATGTTAAGAGGAATTTTTACCGGGGGAGTTGAGATAGTTGATTTAAGAAATAAAGAAGACATCAGAAAAAGGTGCGCAGAAGTTAAACTCCCCGAAGTACCAACCCCCAATTATTTTCTTCTTTGATTTATAATCCGGTTGCGCTACAAATTTAGCCAGCCGGTTTTTTATTTTTTCCACCTTGCCAAATTTTTATAAATAAGCTAAGATTATAAAAAATAACATCCAAACCTTTTTGAGAGGAGGAAGGAGGGTGATTTTTTGAGTGTACATAATGCCAGAAGGGCCAAAAACAGATTAGGTAAAAGACAAGCGAAAGATCTTGACATTCCGGTTTCACATCATCCAAGAGATGAAAAGTGTAAGCATTTTACCAGACATGCTCGCGTCAGGGCTCGGGAAAGAATGCCGCTGACTTCCCTGCCTTTTACTCCAAAATCTTTGAACAAGTTAATCCAGCGGGGGAAAGCTATCGTCAAGAAGTCAAGAGAGTATAACGAAAGGGAAATATTCTTCTCTGACATTCAGGAAGACGGGAGCGGAAACAAAATTAGACTGCATTATAAAGTGGTGGTTACGATTGTGGGCGGTAAAGTATCAAAAATCATAACGGTATGGTGCTCGGAAGAACAACCGCTTGTGGAAAACGAGTCCATTGCTTTGCCGGTTCTCCCGAAGTTTTCTTTCCGGGATGGAGCAAGAATAATCCAATAATCAGTCCGATTAGCAAGGGCTGATTTTTTTTGCCTAAACCAGGGGGATGTGATAAAATAATAGCAATAAAAAAACATTAAAAATTTAGCTAAATTTAGCTAATTTTGGTCATTTTACAATTTAAAAAGTGCGGAATGTTTTGATATCATAGAACCATAAAAATTAAGGAGAGAGGAGGTGGTACAATGGAGCATGAACTTAAACATGAATTTGTAGTCGGGCTCGGAGAAGAGGATCGTGGTTGTCTTGACTTAGAAAACCCGGAAAGAAGTGAAATAAGTTTGGATGAAGGTTTTAGGGATTATACGGAAGAGGAATTAGATAAAATTTTAAAAGAAGAGTGGGGGGAAGATTGGGACCCTCAGAGAATAGAGGAGTTAAAAAGAGAGATAGAGGTGGGGGGAGAAGACACCGGTAATAACAAAAAGCTTGTGGTCAAGCTAGGGCAAGCTCCTTTGTCTAAAATTGCCGTGAACAGTATGCAGCCGCGTATTTTGTTTTTTGAAACCCAAAAAGAATTTGATGATATGGTGCAATCCATCAAAATCAGAGGAAATGTACAAATGCCGATTATCATAACCTATACTCAAGATGGATTTATGTTGATAGATGGTGAGCGCCGTATAAGAGCTTCTCGAATCGCAAAGCTTGAAAAAATTTTTTCCATTATGAAGTATTATATTGATAGTGAAGGAAATATAACCCCAGTTGATCGGCTTGAACTATTGGAAGGAGCTATGCTTGGCAATCTTCATCAGCGGAACATGACGGCTCTGGAAGAAGCCAGGGGTTATCACATGTGGATTAAGGAAACAGGAGCAAACATAAAACAATGCGCGGAGCGTTTTGGCAAGAAGCCCAATGATATCGGAAGTTCTCTTAAACTTTTAAGGCTTGATGATGAATTACAGTCGGATGTTATGCACGGTAAGATGACCAGGGTCTTAGGACAGCAATTAGCCTCTTATCCTCAGAGTAGACAAAAAGAATTGCGCGCGGCTTATGACACTGAACTTTTAGAAAAGCATGATGGTAAGATCCCGGAGTCAAATTCCGCCTCCTTCATAGCTAAAACATTAAGGAAGTTAGCGGAAGATAGAGGGATCACCATGGTGAGAACCAGAAAACAAAAGGAGCCAAAGACTCACGCTGAAATGGTATTAGGAGGATTTCGCGAGAAAATAAAGAGAATGCAGGTAGCCATAAACGAACTAAAGGGATTATCGTCTCAAAATTTAATAAGACACAGGGGGGGCGGTAAAGCAAATTTTACCCGACTTTGGAATTCTGGCTGAAGATATAAAAGATGTTTGCCATAGCATCAATAGTACTTTAGGCCAATTTGAAAATTATATGCAAAAAGATTGATAAAGATTGATTTTTTTAAATTTTTTTACCAAGTAGTTGCCAGAGTTTCGGTAGCTACTTTTTTCTTGCGAAAATTAAAAAAATAAGGTAATATAAAATAAGAACGAGAAGAAAAATAAGAAAAATAAGAAAAATAAGAGCAAGCATAATTGGTCATTCTTATTTTTCTTTTTATTCTTATTTTTAAAGCTATGCTTAGGACTCATACCTGTGGAGAACTCAATAAAAAAGCCGTGGGCAAAACCGTGGAGTTGGCCGGCTGGGTGCACCGCCGGCGCGACCACGGCGGGATTATTTTTATTGATTTGCGCGACCGCTACGGTTTGACCCAGATTAAATTTGACCCTAAAATCAGCCAAAAGGCGCACAAAGATGGGGATAAATTAAGAAGCGAGTGGGTGATTAGGGCCAAGGGTAAAGTAGTCAAACGGCCGGCCGAGATGGTAAACCCGAAGCTAAAAACCGGGGAAGTGGAGGTGGAGGTCAGCCAGCTGGAAATTTTTAATCAGAGCAAAACCCCGCCTTTTGAGCTGGACGAGGAAAAGGCGAGCGAGGCCAATGAAAATTTAAGGCTAAAATACCGTTTTATTGATTTGCGCCGGCCCAAAATGCAGGCCTTGATGGAAAAACGCGACCGGCTTATCCAGTATGTGCGCGCTTATTTTCAGAAAAGG
>CAYNBD010000023.1:0-13711 GCA_964395755.1 uncultured Gammaproteobacteria bacterium | reverse complement strand
TGGCCCGCAACAGGCGGTAATCGTGGGCGGTTTCCGCCTCCAAATAAATTACCGCATCCACGATATGCTCTAAGGTCTTGGGACCGGCTATCTGGCCGTCCTTGGTAATGTGGCCGATTAAAATAATGGCTATATTCCGCTCCTTGGCCACTTCCAAAAATTTAACCGCGGTGGCCCGGATTTGATTAAGAGCGCCGGCTTCCGCCGGCACCAGGGAAGAATAAACCGCCTGGACCGAATCAATTATCACCAGACCGGGGTTTAATTTGATCATCGCCGCGATAATTTTTTCCACGTTGGTTTCGCTCGCGAAATTAACTTTTTTAAAATCAATTTCCAGGCGCGCCAGCCGGGATTTCACCTGCCCGGCCGATTCCTCGCCGCTAACGTACAGCACTGGAGCAGAAGAAGCGATTTTAGCGGCCACCTGGGCAACCACGGTTGACTTGCCGATGCCCGGCTCTCCGGCCAAGAGAATAAGCGAACCCGGCACAATGCCGCCGCCCAGAACCCGGTCAAATTCGTTCATACCCGTTTTTAAACGCACCCGGGCCGCATCCTCGGCCTGGCTTAAATCAACAATTTTCGCCGGCACGACGTCCGCCTGTTCTTTTTTCATTTTTTCCTTATCATCAATGGTCTGGGTTTTTAAGGTTCCCCAAGCCCCGCATTCTAAACAACGCCCACTCCACTTGGAGAACTGAGCGTCGCAATTAGAGCAAACGTAGATTGTTTGAATTCCCGGCATACAAAAATTAATTATCATTGTTATTTTTTTAACTCTGTTTCCACTATCCGCCTCAAATCTTCAGCGCTTGTCCAGCCCATAATTTCCTGGTCATTAACATAGATAAAAGGAATGCCGTTAATCCCCAGGGTCTGGGCTTCCAGGATGTTATCGCGAACCAATCCGGCTATGGTGGGCTGATTTAAACAAGTTCTAAACGCATCTTTATCCAAGCTTAAATCAGCGGCCAAAGAAATGAAAAAATCATTATTTAAATCATCATCTAAATATAAATTGTTTGCGTACAAAGCGTCATGGTATTCCCAAAATTTATTTTGCGCCTGGGCGCAACGGGCCGCCATGGCCGCCCGCCAGGAGGCGGAATTAACATCAGTCTCGGGATAATCTTTCCAGATTAAACGCGCCTGGGCCGGATACTCATTTAATATCCGCCTTAAAATTGCCTCCTGCTCTCCGCAATAAGCACAGACGAAATCGGAAAAATAAACAACCGTTACCGCCGCGTCTTGTGCTCCCAAAACCGGATCGCTTGCCTGGATGATCGGCCCGGTTAAAATATCGCTCAACTGCGGCACTCTGGTGATTAAAGGATCAGCGCTCGCAAAATCAATCTTAAAATAACTCTCGCCGCCCAAACTATTCCTTGGCTGGCTATAATACAAATTAGCTTTAAAAAAGAAAACCAGCAGGCCCAATATAATTAAGCTAGCCAGCGAGGCGATAATAAAAATGACAAGGGGAAATTTCTCTTTTTTAAATATTTTAAGCATAACAGAACTTATGCGCTAATAAAATTTAGCTTATTTTAAACGGAAATTTTCTATTTTCACGGCTAACGCCCACAAATCTACAAATCCAGTACAAATTTACGAATTACAAATGTGATTTTAATGTATTTTGGTTATATTTGTAATTTGTAAATTTGTATCCAATTTGTATATTCGCAGATAAAGATAAATTCGCATTATTTTTATTTCTCCTGCCAATCGGCATTATCAACTTTCCAGGCCCCGCGTTCACGAATAAAATTTATTAAAATATCCTGGTAAAACGTGGAAGCGTTGCTCATCGTACCGGTACTTTCTTTTCTCTGGGTTTCTACCAAAACAACCGCCCGGCCGGTATCCTCGTCAAATTCTTTAAACTCCTGCGATACGGCTTTGGTGGTAATGCCATAATACATGCCGGAATAATCGCCGCTAATGCGGGCCTGGGCGATAAAATCATCCGCCCAAGACTGCATTTTTTGGGTCATAAAAATTTTTAAATCGGAAATGTTGCCGTAATCGGAATGATTGGAATAACTGCCGAACCGTTCGGCAAAAGAAGCCGCCATCCTGCTTAAATTGGCTCTATCTAATTCCATCGCGCTGATTGTCGTTGCCGGCGCTTCAATTTGGCCGGTTGGCTTTTCCGCCGCCGGCTCCGTCTCTTGAACAACATCCGCTTCCGGACTCGCTTCCGTGGAAATTTGCTCCGGCAGAACCTCTTCTGCGGCTGAATTATAAAAAAATAAAAAATAAACAATCCCGGCTATGACAACCATCCCGATAAAAATTATTAATATCCCAACTAATTTTCTGTTCATATAATTAAGATTACAAATTACAAATCTACACAAATAACACAAATTTTAATTCCTAGTCCGTCAGCCAATAAACCAAATTACCAATTACAAATTTCAACTCTCTTTTCGTTCTTATTTTACTTATTTCACTTATTTTTTCCCGTTCGTTATTTTCGTGTTTATTCCTTAATTCTTAATTCCATCTTTACTTTTTACTTTTTACTTCTTACTTCTTGCTTTTCCTCCTCTTCTTCATCATCATCCCCCTTTTCTTCCTCCAGGCTGGCGGCAAATTCCTTTTTGGCTTCTTCAATTTCCAATAATTGGCGCGGATCGGAAGTAATCAGCTGGTCTTCGGTGTAGGAAGCGACCACCTTAATAGCCGCGTGCTTGCTGCCGGCAAAAAATATTCCTTCCCCCACCCCGCATTCTAACAAAAGATACTTTTCCCCTTCCGTTAAAATAAAGGTTTTTTGCAGTAAATCAATCGCCGCCGTTGACTGTTTTAAAAGCAGCTGCAAGCTGGAATTGGTAACGATGGCCTGGCCGTAGGGACTGGTTAAAAAATCATTAACATCCTGGGTAATGGTGGTTACCCCCAAATAATATTTACGGCATCTTTTGACCAAAGCGTAAATAAATTTAGCGCTGTCTTCGTGCTGCATCAGCCACCAGGCTTCATCAATCACCAAAATTCTCTTTTTCATCTCCGACCTGACCGTATTCCAAATATAATTAACAATCGTATAAATGGCAATCGGCCTTAATTCATCTTCCAAATCACGGACTGAAAAACAAACCAGCTGATTATCCATCTCCACATTAGTGGGATTATTTAAGAGTCCGGCAAACGTCCCTTCCGTATATTTCTTCAGGCGCAGGGCCAAATCGGCTCCGCCCTCCATCCCTTCCAAAATTTCCTGAAAATCCTGCATCACCGGCGGCTCCACCGTTGATAAATCGGAATCAGCCACGATGTCTTTCTTGGCGTAAGTCTCCAGCAAAGCCCGGTCTATGATTGAATCTTCTTCATGGCTCAAATTACCCAGCATTAATCTGGCCAAGCCTTTAATGGTAATCACCGCACCCCTGATAATATCTTCCGGCTTGGCCTCGCCACCGATCGCCCGCGGCAAATCAAAAGGATTAATTTTGCTCTCGCTGGCCAGGGAGATGTTAATATAGGTTCCGCCCACCGCATCGGATAAATGCTTATATTCATACTCCGGATCAATAATAATAACCTCGGTACCCATCATTAAAGAGCGCAAAACTTCAAGCTTGATGGCATAACTTTTGCCTGCGCCCGAGGTGGCAAAAACAACCGTATTGGCGTTTTGCAAACTAAAACGGTCAAATAAAATCAAACTATTATTATGCCGGTTAATTCCGTAAAGAATGCCGTTATCACTGGTTAACTCGCTCGAGATAAAGGGAAAAGACGAGGCCACGGGTGAGGAATTCATATTAAAAGTAATGTAAAGTTCGTCGTTGCCCAAAGGCAGAGTTGAATTAAAGCCCTGTTCGGCCTGATAAAAAACCTTTTTTGAATAAATCAGACGTGAACCGAAAATGTTTTCAATCTGGTCGGAAAGCTGATTTAATTCCTCTTGGCTGTCGGCATAAATCGTTACGTAAAGTGAAAACTGAAAAAATTTTTCCACCCCCTGGGTTAAGGCGTCCCGCAAAGCCTCAATGTCCCGCAAGGCGGTTTCCCGCAGAGGGTCGCGCGCCGCCCCCTTTTCCGCGTCGGAAATTATTTGCGCTTCCAGGGCACCGACCTTCTTTTTTAGCTGTTTTAAAACGACGGCGCTTCTCACCGGATAAAAAAACATCGCCACGTCAAAGGTGGAATTCAAGTTGATGATGGGAGCAAACCAACCCACGCTGATATAACGAGGATAATTAACGACAAAAATAGTGCGGATGAATTTATCCCCCACTCTTAAATAATCAGGTAAAATTTCAAAACTGGCCGGAGCGATTAAATCTTTAATGGAGACCACCCCGCGCCGAAAAGCTTTTTCCTCGCTCACTGCCGCCTGCGTCAACTCTACATTCTCTTCCGCCTGCCGCTCCTCCGCCGTCCGTTCTTTCTGGCTCCTTTTTTCCTGCATTCTTTGCTCTTTCTCTATTTTATTTGGATCAAACATATTAGGGATTATTCACTTTATAACTAAAATATTGATAAAACCAATTTTTAATTTTATAATTTTTAATATTAATAAATCTAAACTTTGTATTATTAAATTAATCCGCCACCCTTAACTTCTCCACATCAACCAGCTTCTGGTTCTTGGAAGTCACCGGATTATAGGTATTATATAATAATTCTATCAGGCTTTGCGTATCAAGACGAACCGCGTTCAAGCCGATGGAGCCCAAATTGCTTAAAATATTATCCGTGCGCCGATCCAATTCCATCTTATAATTTAAAAACTTCTTTTCTTTCATTTTGATTAAAGTGGCGGGTCGAAAAACATCCAATAAAGACGAAAAAAAACTTTTGCTTTTGTCAGACAGCGGATTATAAGGAATGCAGACGTAAAAACGCTTATTCATTATCTTGCCCATTGATATCAGCTCCTCAATATATTGAACATACTCGGCAGTCTGCATTTTCAATAATTCATTGGTCTGCTCTTTTTCTTTTTTCTTAAGCTGTTCAATGTAATTGGTAATATCAAGTTCTCGAGACTGAATAACAATTTGCAGGGGAAAATCAATATTATTCAAAAAGCTAACGTAAGCGGAAATAATGGCATTCTGTTCGTCTTCGCTTTTCAGGGCGAAATTTATGCTGGACACCAAAAGAACGGCCCGCAAGGTTCCGTCTCTCATGACCAAAGTATCCTCCTTAATTTCCGCAATGTCCAAATATTGTTGGGTGGAAATCGTTGATTTTTTTTTGGATAATTTACTTTTTTCAGGCATTTTTTTGATATTTTACTTCAAAATTACACATTTTAATTAAACGCCGGAATACTTAAAAATTTAAAAACTATCTCTTAATCACTCCCATCTCCGCTTCCTTATTTTTGTCTTCACCGCCATAAGCACCCTGGGTATCAACTATCAAAGATAACTCACTTAAACGGGAGACGGTTGGCTGTTCTTTGACCGGGGTTTTACCGCCGGCATCTATAAATCCGCTTGCTTCCGCCGCCGGCTCGCCCCTTGCTTCCCGGCCGCCCTGGCCCCAAACGCGCAAACCCGGCCTTTTCAGCGTTTGCAAAAAATTTAACAAAAAGTAATGAAAAGGCCGCCCGTTTATCCTGACAAAAGCAATAGCGCCGAAAATAATCAAAATAACCACGCCCACAACCACGAATAAGGAAAAATCAAAAATTTTGTATGAAATACCGATCAATACCGCTCCGGCCAATATAATAATAAATTGCCGGGTAGTGACAGGCCCGATAATTTTATCTTCAACATCGATAAATTGGGGAACGGTAAATTGCTGCATAACAATTGAAGTAATAAGTAAAAAGTAAGAAGTAAAAAAATTTAGTCAGTTATTTTAAATCAAGGCCTATTTTTGTGAATTCTTAATTATCGTTACTAATATACAAATTATTTCTTCTTATTTCTTCGTTGTCTTCCGCTAGTAACTGCATCCTTCGTTTATGAGATAAACCAACCGCCACAACCATCTCAAGCCATCTTTTTGTTTCCTTCGCCTCCTTCAAAGATATCCTCATGTGGTTGATGAAATCTTTTTTGGAAATTCCGGCTCTGGCCTGAACAATATTTGAATTAATGGAGGTAGCTGAATTTATAATCTGTCCTCCAAATTTCCAGGCTGCTATATTATTGGGTAACCGCAAAATCATCTTCACCACCCTAACCGCAAAATTAAATGTCCATATATCTATACCCTGATAATTTTCACCCTCCGTATATAATTAAATTTCTTACTTTTTACTTCTTACTTCTAACTTTTTAAAAGCGTAGTGATTTATTCAAATCCATAATAGCTTCAAACTCAGCACTACTCAAATAATCTTTACCGGCGTTTTTCCTCTCTTCTATTATAACACTAATCGGTTTGCCCTGGCTAATGCTATCTCGGCCAATCTGCAAATATAATCTGTTAACCGGACTCCGGCGCCAGGCCTGAATCCCCGCTATTCTCTTGCTGTATTCTTCCTCCTCCAGTAAATTTATCTTTTCTTTTATTTTGGCCGTTATTTCATCGGGTTGCTGGGCTAAGCGCCTGAAACCGACGGGGTCAAGGTACCGCAGTTCATCAATCGGGCCCATGATTTTCGGCATATACTTAACGTCCTCTATTCTTTTTTTATAACCGCCCTCACCCGGTCTTCTGATCTGAATCCTGGGTTTAGTCTCAACCGCTACGCGGTCCACCGCTTGGCCGGACATTGCCTCAGCCGCCTGTTTTTCTCTCTTAACGGCCGGGGCCGGACTTACGGATCCTGGCGCTTGGGGGCGCAGGGAGGGTGGCGGCGGAGCCAATTCGTGTTTGACATCCAACTTACCGACGGGCCGACTTTGCTTACCGGCTTCTTTAAGCGCGGCTAAATCATAATCAAGATCGCGCACCCCGGATTCTTTCAGGCCGGCAACCGTATCTTTGGCGATATTAACTTTTGCCCTTGGCGGTTCCTTAATCTTAAATTGTCTATTAACCTGCGGCGCCGGCCGATCGCCCGCCAACGGCCCGGGGACATCTACGGGCGGCTGGATGGAAACGGGGGCATCGGTTTTCTTGCCACCAACCGTGGAAGTCCTTAAAACTTTATCAGCCGATTCTTCGTCAAAACCAAGACCGCCTTCAAGCAAAGGCTTCATTAGGGTTTGTTTGGTTTCAATCCGATCTCTGATGCCGCGCAAATAAGTGCTGATTATCTGCTTAAATCTTTTTATCAAATCTTCACTGCCAAAATTTATCTGAGCGCTGGCAATAATGTTATTTACCCGCTCTTCTATTTTGTGCGCCGTTGGCACCGCCTCTTTAAGTTTAATAATTTTCCCGGACAACTCTCTGACCTCTTCCTCGTCTTCCGGGGAAAAGAAAAAGGATGATGCCCCGGCCGACGATTTCTGCGGCCTAAATTTAACTATGTCTGCGTCCACAGTAACTTTGGGCAAGGGTTTGCGGGGAATTTTCTCGGCTTTCTTTTTGGTTTCCAAACCCAAATCAGCGGCCGCCGCGAAAAAAATCTCTTCTTTCAACCTCCGGGCCAGCTGTTGGGCCACCGCCTCGTCCAACCCCGATTCAGAGGCCAAATAAATGGCTAAATCATTGATGGCCACGTCTTTAACCATTACTTTCATCACTATCGCCGCCAAATCAACCCCGAATTCCTTTTCCAATTTATCAATTCTTTTTATCGCCTCCGGACCAGACACCTTATCCCGTAAATCTTTAGGCAAACAGTTAAATTTTTGTAAATAATCAAACATTTGTTTTGCATTATTAAATTGTTCCATTGCTGAATTGTTATAAGAAAATGAAGCAATTTAACAATTTAGCAATGTAACAATGGACAATTTATTTTAACATTTCCAAATCTTTTTTAATTTGTTCTTTTAATTCATCCGCATCATCAAATTTTTTAATGTCCCTGATTTTTTTAATTACCTTCACTTCCGTTTCGCCGCTGATAGACACGGTTTCTTGCAGGAACAATTCCAGGGTAGGCGCTTCAAAAAAAGTCTCTTTAAAGCCAAAATGCAACAGTCCTCTATATTGCTTACCGTCCATAACGGCCTGGACCGAATAAACGCCGTAGTCCATATCCAAATCAACTTTATCAAGGTTAAGCGTAGGAAATCCCAAACGTTTGCCCCGGCCGGAGCCGCTGATAATCCTGGCTCTAAATTTAATTTGTTTGGCCCGGCCATCCTTAACCACCTGATAAAAAGCGAATAATAACACCAGGGCGGCCGCTATCTGAACGCTATTCAAAACATTTTTATTTAAAAAGTAATCCAGAATAACGGCGGAAAATGGCCAAAATAGCTCGCAAATCGTGGACGTTGAGGCCGTAACTCTCTTCAGGCCGAAATAATAAATAAACATCGCCGCCGCCCCGCTACTAAATACTATAATAAATAACAAACCCCATTGCCAGCCGCTTAATTCTCCGATTGTGAATATCTCCCCGTTCAATAAAATTAGAATCAAGGCCAACAAGCCGGTAAGTCCGAAGCGCAGGGCGCTGACTGATTTAAAATCAAGATGGTTCACGATTCTCTTGCCGAAAACCGTAGATGAACCGAAAGCGAAAGCGGCTAGAAAAGCAAACCAGGCCGCATTATGAAAAAAATTTATTTCACCCAAGTCCAGGCCGGTTTTGCCGAAAGCCAGGAAATAAGCGGCTAAAATGGCCAGCCCGGCCCAGAAATAAAATCTGCGCGCCAGCTTTTCCCCTAAAATCAAACGAGCCATAATCAAAGCGAAAATCGGCTGCAGTTTTTGCAGAATAATCACGGTGGCAAAAGTAACTTCCCCGCCCACGGCGGCAAAAAAAGCCTTGGTAATCATTAGGGTGCCCAGCAAACCGCCGAAAACACTGACCCAAAAAATCGCCACCCAGTCCTGCTTGCGCAAAAGCTTTATCTTAGTCCAGCCGAGAATGATAAACGGGAACAGAAATATAAAACCCAGAGCATGTTCCAAAAATACAACCAAGGCGGCCGGCAAAGTATAAAGTTTCGGCCGGATAAAAACCCCATCCAGACTCCAAAGCAGGGCCGCCAGCATGATTGCGCCCGCACCCAGAGCCATGCTCTTGTTCACTCTTAAAAATTTAATCATTAATAATAAAAAGAAAAATAAGAGAAATAAAAGAAATAAGAATGATTAATGCCCCGCTCTTATTTTTCTTATTTTTCTTCTCGTTCTTATTTTAACTTTGATGACTTATAAACATTTTTCTTATACGCTTTCAGCCTGATAATTTTGCCGGAAAATATTTTCCTTAATTTTCCCATCTCGACCTTTTGATCATACCCCAGACAAACTATATCCGGCTTATACTTTTTAATCACCGCCAGCTTATCCTTCAATCCTCCCGCAACCGCCTTATCAACGAAATCCAGATTCTTAATCGCCCGCCAACGCTGTCTTTCATCCTGGCGAGGATACTGGCCCTTGGTTTTCAACACGGTTTTGTCCCTGGCCACTACTACCAGCAAATAGTCGCCGTATTTTTTCGCCTGTCGTAAATAGGAAAGGTGACCGGGGTGTAGCCTGTCAAAAGTGCCGAAAGCCATTGCTGTCTTCATAAAAAACTATCAAATATAATACCTCTGAATTTCTAATTGTCTAATTCCTAATTCCTAGCAAAATTTCAAACAGCCAATTTTTAAATTAATTAAAAATATTTTGGCGTTAGAAATTTTTGAATTAGACATTTTATTAGAAATTAGAAATTATAATTTAGGAATTTAATTAAAGTCCCGCCTCTTTCCTGAGTACCTTGGCTTTATCCGTCTTCTCCCAGGTAAAATCCTTATCGTGGCGGCCAAAGTGCCCGTAAGCCGCGGTTTTTCTGTATATCGGGCGCTTTAAATTAAGATGGCGGACGATTTCCTTGGGCCGAAAATCAAAATGTTTTTTCACTAACTCAATAATTTTATCTTCCGATATTTTATTAGTGCCGAAAGTCTGGACGTAAATTCCTACCGGCCGGGAAATCCCGATAGCGTAAGCGACTTGCAGTTGGCATTTATCCGCCAAACCGGCCGCTACCACGTTCTTGGCCGCATATCTGGCCATATAGGCGCCGCTCCGGTCCACTTTAGTCACGCATTTGCCGGAAAAACAACCGCCGCCGTGGGCCCCGACTCCGCCGTAAGTGTCAACGATTATCTTCCGTCCTGTCAGTCCGGCATCGGCCGGCGGGCCGCCGATAACGAACCGGCCGGTGGCGTTAATAAATATCTTGGTATTTTTATCCATTAATTTACCCAATACCGGTTCAATTACCCGCTCGCGAATATCGGCCCGTAATTTTTTTGTCCTGACTTTATCGCTGTGATGAGCGGCAATCACCACGGTTTCCACCCGCCGGGCCCGGCCGTTGTCATATTCAACCGTCACCTGGCTCTTGCCGTCCGGCCGCAGATAAGGCAAAATCCCGTCTTTCCTGACCCGGGCTAACTTTTTGGTTAAGCGATGAGCCAATATTATCGGCAGAGGCATTAATTCCGGCGTTTCCTTGACGGCGTATCCCCACATCAGGCCCTGGTCACCGGCTCCCTGCTCCTTGTCTTCGCCGCTGCCCTCATCCACGCCCTGGGCGATATCCGGACTTTGTTCATGCAGGGTGACAATTACGCCGACGTCATCGCAGCAAAAACCGTATTCCTGCCGGTCATAGCCGATATCGCGCAAAACGTTGCGCACCACTTCTTCAATGTTAACGTACGCTTTGGTCCGGGCTTCGCCGCCCACCAAAACCAAACCGGTAGTACAAAAACATTCAATCCCGGCATGGCTATCCGGATCCTGCTTGAGCATCTCATCATAAATTCCGTCGCTGATTTGGTCGCAAATTTTATCCGGGTGGCCTTCGGTAACCGACTCGGAAGTCACTAATCTCAAATTACTATTGTTCGCCATAATAGTTAAAAAAATTAAAAATAAAATATAAAAAATACATATAAAATACGAAAAAAGACTGATAATATTTACATTTTTAATTTGCGTTTTTTATTTTTTATCTTTTATTTTTTATTTCTATTACGTTCCTACTTCCCATGACTCCAGATATTTCTTCTGCGCCGGTGTTAATTTATCGATGTCAACTCCCATGGACTTGAGTTTCAGGCCGGCCACCTTGTTTTCGATACTCTCCGGCACGTTATAAACTTTATTGTCAAACTGCTTGCGGTTGCGCGCGACATATTCGGCCGCCAGGGCCTGGGTGGAAAAACTCATATCCATTACGGAAGCCGGGTGGCCTTCGGCCGCCGCCAGATTAATCAATCGGCCCTCTCCCAATACATAAATACTTTTCCCCTTTCTGCCGTCTGCCGTCTGCCGTCTGCCGTCTATTATATACTCATCAACATAATTTCTCACGTTTTTGTTTATTCTTCTGGCCATCTTCTTCAGGGCCGGCAAATTTATTTCCACGTCAAAATGTCCGGAATTGCAAACCATGGCCCCGTCCTTCATCAGGCGAAAATGCTTTCCGTCAATCACGTTTATGTCGCCGGTCAAAGTACAAAATAAATCTCCGATCCGGGCCGCCGTTGCCATCGGCAGCACTTCAAAACCGTCCATGACGGCTTCAAGCGCCTTGATTTCATCCACCTCGGCCACTATTACTTTGGCGCCCATGCCCCGGGCCCGCGAGGCAAATCCCCGGCCGCACCAGCCGTAACCGGCCACGACTATATATTTTCCGGCTAACAATATATCGGTCGCCCTAATAATGCCGTCCAGGGTTGATTGGCCCGTGCCATAACGATTATCAAATAAATTTTTTGTTTTGGCATCATTAACCGCTATAATCGGCGCCATTAATTTTCCCGCCCGCTCCAGCGCCCTCAGCCTAATTACGCCAGTCGTAGTCTCTTCCATACTGCCAAGAATATTTAAGGCCCAGTCTTTATACTCGGTATGCAATAAAGAAATCAAATCCGCGCCATCATCCAGGGTAATGGTCGGCCGGTGGTCCAGGGCCGCCCGCAAATGCCGGTAATAGGTTTTTCTGTCTTCCCCACAAACCGCTAAAACCGGAATATTATAATCTTTAACCAAAGAAGCGGCCACGTCATCCTGGGTGGATAACGGATTGGAGGCACAAAGCACGACATCGGCTCCGCCCGCTTTCAGCGTCCGCATCAGGTTAGCGGTCTCGGCCGTGACGTGCAGGCAGGCCGACAGCTTAATTCCCTTTAGCGGTTTTTGTTTAGCGAATTTTTCTTTAATCAAACCCAAAACCGGCATGTCTTTCTCGGCCCACTCAATGCGTTTTTTACCCTCTTTGGATAATTTAATATTCTTAATATCGTATTTCATAAAATTTTAAATTTCCAATTTTGAATTTTGATTGAATGATTAATTTTAAATGTTTTAAAAATTAAATAATTCAAAATTCACTCAAAATTTAAAATTCAAAATTCAAAATTAAAATAACTCTTCTCCAAAATTACTCTTATATCTCCTCCCCAATTCCTTTAAACTAAACCGATGCGTCTGCGTGCCGTATTTTTCTACCGTGTAAACCGCTATCAGCCCGGCCAGCCGCCCGGTTTTCTCCAGGGGCCAGCCCGCCGCCAAACCTTTGATTAAACCCGCCCGATAAGCGTCTCCGGCCCCGGTCGGGTCGGAAGTGTTTTTCGGCTGAGCCGGCGGAATTTTTATTCTCCTGCCCTCGGTGAAAATTTCCGATCCCTTCTTCCCTTTGGTAATAATTAAAATTTTAACTTGGTTTTCAAGTTCCCGGCGGGACAGATGCAATTTATTTAAAATCAACTGAATTTCATAATCATTGCCAATGAGAACCTTGGCGCCGACTACGGCCGTTTTTAATTCCAAAACGGTCAAATCGGTAAGCTGCTGCCCCGGGTCAAAAATGTAAGGAATATTCAATCTTTTATACAATCTAACGTAACAGAGCATCCGCTTTTTTACCTCGGGCGCGATAATGGCTAATTTTATTCCTTTTATCTTGTTGACAACCTGACAATATTTATAATCCAGCGGCCCGTTATAAAAACCGGTAATTTGGTTATCGTCCCGGTCGGTGATAATGTAAGCGCTGGCGGTTTTTTCTTTTTTAATTATTTTTATTTTTGTAATATCAATTTTCTGCTTTTTTAACCAATCAGCGTAAGCGGAAAAATCACTTCCTCCTAACCCCAAAATCGTCGGCCGCTCGCCCAGCAAGGCCAGGTTATAAGCGATATTGCCGGCCGTGCCGCCGAAACTTTCCTTTAACCCCTTGATCTGAAAACTGACGTTTAGAATGTGAATCTTGTCCGGCAGAATATGGTCGCGGAAGCGCCCGGGAAAATCCATTATCCTGTCATAGGCCAGGGTGCCGGATACTAAAATATTTTTTTTATCTTTCATGTCCAAATGATCTTATAACCTTAATTGGGGCTTAGGTACTTAGGGCTTAGGTACTTGGTGACCAGGAATTTTTTCGTCCTAAGCCCCAATCCTAAAGCCCTAATGAATACGAAATGTTATTACGATTAATTCTTTATTATCCGTTTCCTTTCTCTTCCGCCATCCTTTTCAAATAATTTATATAACCATTAATTCCCTTGATTAATTCGGTATACTTACTATCAATAAAACTGTCAATTTTTTCACTGATAAATCCCTTCTTAAAGGCTTTCTTTATACCTGCCTTTGTTTCACCGGCCTCGCCTCTGGCAATGTACATTCTATTTATTTTATCCCC
>CAYNBD010000022.1:8244-13815 GCA_964395755.1 uncultured Gammaproteobacteria bacterium | reverse complement strand
TTTTCTAAAAATGAATTGGGGAAATGCTATTATTCGCAAGGTTTAATCCATTATGCAAAAACCAATAAAGCAATGCTTCCCTGTAATGCCCTGAATGGTTCTTTTTTTCTTGATCCGGAAGGAAATATTTACCCTTGCAATATTTTAACAAATAAGATCGGCAATCTTAAAGATCAAAACTTTAAAGAAATTTGGAATAGCGAAAAAGCGGAACAAACAAGAAAAATTGTTAAAGGATGTCCCGCTCCTTGCTGGATGGTCTGTACGGCCAAGCCGGCTATAAAAAAGCATTGGTTTAAGGCCGGGATGTGGGTTTTAAAGAATAAAATAAAAGCTTTATGAAAATATTGCAGATTAATAAATTTTATTATTTGCGCGGCGGCTGTGAACGCTATGTTTTTGAATTGTCTAAAATTTTAGAAAAAAACGGCCACCGAGTTATTCCTTTTTCCATGCAGGACTCGCGCAATTGGGACACGGAGTATAATAAATATTTTATAGATAAGGTTGATTTAGATAAATTCAGCTTTAAAAATATTATTAAGTTTTTTTATAATTATGAGGCTGTGATAAAATTGGAGGAGCTAATTAAAAGAGAAAAGCCGGACATTGCCCATCTGCATAATATTGCCCATCAGCTTAGCCCGGCGATTATAAATGTTTTAAAAAAGCATAATATTCCTATCGCGCAAACTTTGCATGATTATAAATTAATCTGTCCGAATTATAGATTATATTCTAAAAATAAAGTTTGTCACAAATGCATAGGCGCTAAATATTATAATTGTTTTTTTAGAAAATGCGTAAAAAATTCTTATTTAAAAAGTTTTCTAGGCATGCTTGAAGCGTATTTGCATAATAATATACTTAAAACTTATGATTTAATAGATATATTTATCGCGCCCAGCCGGTTTATGAAAGACACTTGTGTTAAATTCGGAATCTCGGATAAAAAAATAAAAGTATTAAAACATTTTGTAGATGATAAATATTTTAGTGTTAACAGCGAGACCGAGGATTATTTATTATATTTCGGCCGTATAGCGAAAGAAAAAGGGATTGACGTTTTGCTTAATTCTATAAAAATAATCGATAAGGGCGTAAAGCTAAAAATTATCGGCGCCGGGCCGGATTTTAAAAATTACAAATCCCAAATTCAAAATTTAAAATTATCGGAAAAAGTGGAGCTAATCGGACCCAAACACGGCGATGAGCTAATTAATTTTATTAAGAAAGCCAAAGCGATAATTATGCCCTCTGTTTGGCCCGAGAATATGCCTTATAGCCTGCTGGAAGCTATGGCTATAGGTAAAACAGTAATTACTTCTCAAATTGGAGGAATGACCGAATTAATTAAAAATAACGAAAACGGATTTTTGTTTAAAGCTGGAGATAGCGAAGAACTGGCGCGAGTTATAAAAAATTTAGACAATCATGATTTAAAAAAAGTAGGGGAGCGGGCGAGAATTAGTATTAAGAATTTAAATAGCCAAAAACATTATATCGGATTATTGGAAAACTATAAAAAATTAATTCAATGAAAATAAAATTTTTTTTAACATCTTTAATTATATTTATAATGTCAGGTTTGTATCTGCCGGTTTTAGCTATTGATGTCAAAGAAGAGTATCCCAGGCTAGTTGATTATTACTTAGAGCCATTAGTGCCTAAAGATGAATATGATAATTTGGCGAAATATGATTTATTAATATTAGACGTTGATACCCAGACCATTGATCCTTCTTTATTTACTGTTATCAAGCAGCAGAATCCAGAAATACAATTTTTATCTTATATTCCGAGCCAAAGCGTTAATACCCAAGTTTTATCCGGCTGGGCGCGTTTTCGAAAAATGATTTATGATAAAGTAAGCGCGGAAAATTGGTGGCTGAGAGACAGCTCGGGCAATATTATATCTTTTTCTGATATTTGGCCGACTATTAAGTTCGTGGATATTGGCCGCGGTTGGACGGACTATCTGACCAATCTGGTAAAGCAGGATGTTATTTCCAGGGATATTTGGGATGGCGTTTTTTATGACATGGTGTTTGCTAATTTAAGTTGGCTTAATAAAGGAAACATTGATATTAATAAAGACGGCCAAAAAGATAGTGTTAGCTCAGTCAACAGTTATTGGCAGACATGGACGGACGATTTAATGAAAAAAACAAAAGCGCAAATTGGCTTGATGCCGCTGGTGGTTAATTTAGATATAGCTCTTAGCTATGAGGATAATCTTAATGGAGTGATGATGGAGAATTTTCCGGCTAAATGGCTGGGCGCTAATAGCTGGTCGGTATCAATTGATCAATATTTAAATAAATTGCCGGCCTTAAATAAAGATCCGCAGCTTTATATAATTAATGTCAATACGGATAATACTAAAGTGATGGATAACTACCGCAAGCTGAGATTCGGCCTGGCCAGCACTCTTCTGGGCGACGGTTATTTTTCTTTTGATTCCGGTGATCAGGATCATTCCCAGACTTGGTGGTATGATGAATATAATGAAGTTTTGGGCCGCGCTCAATCCGAGGCCTATAATTTGCTTGATAAAAATGATAAGGCCATAAAGCCAGGCCTTTGGCGCCGTGATTTTGAATACGGCATTGCCATGGTGAATTCCACTAGCGCGGAGCAGGCCTATGTTTTTTCCCGCGAAGAGTTTGAAAAAATTAATGGGACGCAAGACAGGCGGGTTAATGACGGCTCAAAAACAAACTGGGTTAAATTAGCGGCTCAAGACGGCATCATACTTTTAAAGATAAATACTGAAATAGAAAATGATAGTTATAATAACGGTAGTTTTGTGCGTGTTTTTAATCAACAAGGAGCTCAGGTGAAAAATGGTTTTTTTGCTTATAAAGACAATTTTGCCGGTAATACCCGGATATTAGTGACTGATATTGACGGCGATAATGTAAACGAAACATTAATTAACGGCCATGGTATAATTTCAGTATACGATGACGGTAAAGAAATAGCTAGTTTTCAGCCTTATGGAGGTTATTTTAAGGGTGAAATTTCTTTTGCTGTGTCTGACCTTAATGGCGACGGCAGTAAAGAAATTATAACCGGCGCCGGCCCGGGCGGCGGCCCGCATGTCCGGGTATTTTCTAAAGACGGCCAGCCTTTAATCGGCGGATTTTTCGCTTATGATAAAGATTTCCGCGGCGGGGTAAACGTAGCGGTAATTGACCTTAATGGCGACGGCACCAAAGAAATCATTACCGGCGCCGGCCCGGGCGGCGGCCCGCATGTCCGGGTATTTTCTAAAGACGGCCAGCCTTTAATCGGCGGATTTTTCGCTTATGATAAAGATTTCCGCGGCGGGGTAAACGTAGCGGTTGGCGATGTAAACGGCGATAAAATTCAAGAAATTATCACCGGTCCTGGCCCGGGCGGCGGCCCGCATGTCCGGGTATTTTCTAAAGATGGAAATTTAGTCAGCCAATTTTTTGCCTACGATCAGAATTTGAGAAATGGTATAATGGTAATGGCAGATGATATAGACAATAATGGCGTTGATGAAATATTAGTTAGCGCTATTGAATAATATAAAAATTAATGCAAGATAATTATGAAAAAAGGTAAGAAAAATAATAATTTAAAAATTGACGGATTTAAAATAAAATCTATTTTGAACAAAAATAATGATTGCCCGAGTTGTTTGGCCATTCGCGAGCTAGACAAGAGTTTAAAGTTAGTGATTTAAAGTTTGAAAAAAATTAAAAGCAGCCCTTTATTATCGGGCTACAAAATTAGCCAGAGAGCTGGAAGAACAGCATAGTAATCGCGGAGCATCAGAAAAAGTTATAACTTTTTTACAGTCTTTATATTGAACTATAATAAATTTAATAATTTAAAACTTATGGAAAATTTAAACAACAATAAACAAAAAGATGAATTTAGCCAAGGTCGGGGCAATTTAGAGATTGTTAAAAAAGAAGATGCTAATGATGCTGTGGTATTAGATAAGAGCGGTTTAGACGTTAAAAAAGGCGGTAATATTATTATTGGCACGCTAAATATTTTCGCCCAACCCTTGAAAAAGCGTCATGCAAAGTATTACCGGGAAAGTACTTTTCATTTAGTGGCGGATATTATTTTAGGGCTGATTATTCTAGGATTAGCCATCGTTTTAATTGGGCTGATTTTTTGGAAACCGAGCCAGGATATTGTTTTAAATTCCAGCCATTTAAACGAAAAGGTTGTTAGCGGTCAAACAGAAATTTTTATTGTTGAATATAGCCATAAGGGGGAAAGCATGCTCAAGGAAAGCAATATAACAGTTAATTTACCGGATGGTTTTATTTTAAAAAGCGTAATGCCTGCCGATACTTTTAACGAAAACACCCATACTTTTTATTTGGGCGATTTGCCGCCAGGAGCTAACGGAAAAATTAAAATGCAAGGAATGATTTTAGGCGAAGTAGGTGAACAGCAAATGATATCCTTTGTTTTAAATTATAAAAATAACAATAAAGAAATGAGCGTCTTGAATTCTCTAATTTATAATATTGAAGATACGGTATTGGATATAGGCATTGATCTACCCGCTAAAGTTTACCAGGGAGTGGAATTTATGGGAAAAATCACCATAACAAATAAAGGAGAGAATGATTTAGAAAATATTGAACTAGCTTTGGCAGATGGTTGGGAGATGAAGGAAAGTAAATGCGCGCTGGAGAACGCCTTAGAAGATAATAAGATAGTTATAAAAAAACTAAAATCCGGTGAAAAAGCTGATGTTGAATTTTCCGCCCTGACTTACGATAAAGAAGGAACGGCTTCCGTTGAGTTATCAAGTTTTATAATTTTTAACAGCAATAAATTAAAGCAACAAGTTATGGAGCGGGAAACAGAAATAAAAATTCCAAAATTTAAAGTTTCTCTGGGGGCGAACAAAAAGGTAATGCAAGCCGGTGAAGAAATTGATTTCAAACTTGACTACAGCAATAAAGAAAGTGAAGCAATCAAAAACGCGACTTTTAATATTATTTCCGGAAATAGTGATTTTACTATTGGAAATATTGAATTGGTGGATGACGATAATCTTTGCGCAATAAATAAAAATATTATCACTTTGGTAAATATAGAGCCTGGCCAAAGTGGACAAATTAATTTCAAGGTTAATTTAGTCAGAGAAAAATTAAATCTTAATCAAGAAGCTTCTATTTTAGCGGCGGTTAATTATAGTGTGGCCGATCAAACAATTCAATATAAAATCAGTTCGCCAAAAATAAAAGTTTTATCAAGCTTAAATGTTAAATCCGCCGGGTATTATTATGGACCACAGGGAGATCAGTTGGGCGTCGGTCCTTTGCCACCCAAAATAGATGTGCCGACAAACTATTGGATATTCTGGGAAGTTGACAATTTCGGCAATGATCTGAGAGATCTAAGTATTGAAGCCCAGTTGCCGGAGACTGTAATTTGGGTAGACGACAAAAGTCTATTGGCGGGCAGTCTGCATTTTGGCCAAGTGGGCCGGAGAGTAATCTGGTCAGTTAAAGAAATAGATAAACAGAGCGGAAGTTATAAAGCCGGCTTTGCGGTTGAGATAATACC
>CAYNBD010000022.1:0-8234 GCA_964395755.1 uncultured Gammaproteobacteria bacterium | reverse complement strand
AATCGGCGAAATTATTTATTCTTCAAACCAGAATGATATTGGGAAAATATTGGATTTATTAACTGATATAAAATACAGCGCTTATGATAAATTTTGTGAACAGGAAATATGGGGCGCTTTGGAAAATATTACCACTGACTTAAAGTTTGATACTCTGGCGAGCGGAAAAGGCAGGGTAGAGGCGCTTGACTAATCCGTTTTAATATGGCAAGATAATCTGTTAATATCTTAGAATCTATTTTTAAGCTAATTCAGGCTTAATCCCTGATATTTATTGAATTTATGAAAATAGCCTTTATTGGCCAAAAAGGAATACCGGCAAAATTTGGCGGTGTAGAAAAGCATGTTGAAGATTTAGCAACACGTTTAGTTAAGGCCGGACATGAGATTTATATTTATACCAGGCCGAATTATACCAATAAAAACCTTAAAAAATATAAGGGAATCAACTTAATTAGTCTGCCCAATATTCCGACTAAACATTTAGACGCTATTAGTCATACTTTTTTGGCCTGCTTAGATATTATCAAAATGGATATTGATATAATTCATTTCCATTCAATCGGCCCCTCTTCTTTAATCTGGCTGGTAAAAATATTTAAGCCGAGTGTATCGGTAGTAGCCACCTTTCATTCTAAATGTTATCTTCATAAAAAATGGGGGAGGATTGCCAGGACTTATTTAAAACTGGGTGAGAAGACTATTTGCTGGTTGCCTGATATAACTATATGTGTTTCTAAAACCTTGGCTAGATATGCGAAAGATAGTTATGATTGCTTGACCCGCTATATTCCTAATGGCGTAAATTTACCGAAAAATTTAGTTGCTAAAGAAATAAATAAATGGGGCATTAAGAAAGAAAATTATATTTTAACCGTTTCCCGTTTAATTCGCCACAAAGGTTTACATAATTTAATAAGCGCTTTCCAGAATTTAAAAACAAATAAAAAGCTCATAATTGTCGGCGACGGTTATTATACTGATAGTTATGTAGAAGAGTTAAAACTATTAGCCCGCGGCAATAAAAATATTATTTTTACCGGTAATCAGACCGGAAGAGCTTTGGCTGAATTATTTTCTAATGCTTATTTATTTGTCCAGCCTTCGGAATCAGAGGGCTTGTCTATTGCCCTGCTTGAAGCTATGTCTTACGGCCGGGGAGTATTAGCAAGTGATATCCCGGAAAATAAAGAGGCTATTGGGAAAATCGGCTTTACTTTTGAAAATAAAAACACAAGAAGTTTAGAAAATAAGTTAGCTTACCTATTGAAATGTCCGGCCTTAATTAAGGCAAGGGGAGGGTTAGGCAGAGCAAGGGTAAAAGAATTATATAACTGGAATGAAATAACAAAAAATACTATTAAGGTGTATAAAGAAATATTAAGAGAGAAACAAGAAAGCGGAGTTAGATTGCCAAGGATAGAAGTGGTTAAAAGATTTATGGGTATTTTATTTTAATTTAAGATAGTATAAAAAAACAGGGATTGTATTTTCTCTGTTTTTTGTTATATAATAATTTTATGATTTTATACATTGACACAACCAAAGGCCATAGAGTTAGGATCGCCCTAAGAGATGGTCAGCGAACAATCGTTACTAAAAATTTTTTAGCGAAATTTACTCAGGCTGAAAAAACGCTGCCCGAAATCGATAAACTGGTAAAAAGGGCCGGGATCAATTTAACCGCAATTAAAAATATTGAGGTAGCCAATCAGGGTGGGGGATTTACCGCTCTGCGTCTGGGCGTGGTTCTGGCCAATGCCCTGGGCTATGCCTTGGGTATACCGGTGCGGGGGACCGCAACAGCGCAAAAGAATCATAAAAAATTTGATTTTGACATAATACCGCCTATCTACGACCAAGAACCGAACATAACATATCACAAATCTGAATACACCAAGAAGTTATAAGTTACGCGTTGCTAATTATAGGTTACGGGTTTTTGTGGATTAAATGTTGAAAAGTCACTGCCTTTATCCAAAACCCAAAAATCACTAATTTTATCGCTTATCAACAGGCGATTTTTTTTATTATTTTTTTTACTAATATTAAAATAAAATTAAATAAGTTAAACGCCAAATTCTTGATTGACAATTGGGTAATGGTGGTGTATAATTAAATCATAGAGGTGAAAAGTGGTGAATAGAGGTGAAAAGCAATAATAAGCAGAATAAACGGACAAATAAATAAACGGCGGCAAGATAGTTATTTTAAAATAAAAATAAAAATAAAACGGTTAGCCAAGATACTAAGCGCTAACTAAAAAAACTTTCCGCGACTTAGGTGGAAAGCATGGGGATAAGGCCGCTGGTCCCGGGCCTAAACGGGACGCTAAGTAATGATTAAGAAAAAGAAGGGGTCTGATAAGCAATATTCTTATCAGGCTTCTCCTCAGTCTTAATATAAACTTAACTTACGCTTCATGTTCATCGGGGAATACAAGCATAACTTAGACAGCAAGGGGAGATTGGCGGTACCGGCGAAATTTCGCGCCTTACTAAAAGAGGGAGCAGTTGTTACCAGAGGCCTGGACAACTGCCTTTTCTTGTATCCTAAAAAACAATGGAATGAGCTGGCCAAAAAATTAGCCGGCTTGCCGGTCAGCCAGTCCAAGGCCAGGGCTTTTTCCCGCCTGATGCTGGCCGGAGCGATGGATCTTGATTTTGACAACCAGGGGCGAATTACCCTTCCGCAATACTTAAGAACTTTTTCCGCGCTCAAAAACGAAGTTATTATTGCCGGACTTTATGACCGCCTGGAAATCTGGGATAAAACCGCCTGGAACAAATACAAAAGCGGAGCGGAAAAACAGAGCACTGACATTGCCGAAGCCCTGGGAGAATTGGGAGTTTAATAAAAATAAAATAAAAATAAAAATATGAAAATCCTGATAATATTTATAATTTTTCTAAGTTTATTCCTGGTTATCAGCCAGGGCATAGGGCACTTTGATATTGACGGCCTCAATGAATTAAAATTAACAATGAAATAAAAAATTAAAAAATAAAAACAAATTTATGACACAAAAAATTGATTGCCAACTAAAAGCGAGAATGGAAACGCAAAACCTTAAAGTAAAAATAATCAAAGCCCCTCTGGTTGACAGCCAACAACTGCGGCGGATTATCTTCGCCCGCGCCCGGGCCGTGGTTTTATAAACCGCCGACATTTTAGCCGCTCAATCAATTTAAAACCCATGGAGTATAAACACACGCCGGTAATGTTTAATGAAATCATTGATTTTCTAAATCCCGAGCCGGGACAGCGTTTTATTGACTGTACCGTGGGCGGCGGCGGACACACTCTGGCTATCGCGGACAAAATCGGCGGTCGGGGTAAAGTGGTGGCGATTGACGCGGATGAGCTGGCAATAGAAAACGGGCAAAAAAATAAAAATAAAAACGTAATTTACATTCATGAAAATTTTAAGAATCTATCAAAAATTATTGATAAAACTCATAAAGAAATACGGACCGATAAGTTCAACGGCATTCTTTTTGATTTGGGTCTATCATCGGCTCAACTCCAAGACCGGAATCGGGGATTCTCTTTTCAACTGGATGCTCCGCTAGATATGGCCTTTGGCCGTATTCACGAATGGCCACAAATTAAAATACAAATGGCCACGAATACGGATACGGAATTCATAGTTAATAACTGGAAGTGGCAGGAATTGGAAAAAATTATCAGGGAATACGGCGAGGAAAGGTATGCTAAAAAAATTGCTCAAAAAATTACTGAACATCGTAAAATAAAGCCGATAAAAACCACCGGCCAATTGGTAGAAATCATTAAAGGGGCGCTGCCTCCAAAATATTTATACCAACGCATTCACCCGGCGACCAGAACTTTTCAGGCACTGCGCATCGCCACCAACGATGAGCTGGAAAACTTAAAGCAAGCTCTGCCGCAAGCGGTCGTCCTGCTGCAAAGAGGGGGTAAAATAGCGGTCATATCATATCACAGTCTGGAGGACAGAATAGTAAAGCATTTCTTCAAAGACAAAAAATTGGCCGGCGAGTTGAAAATCTTAACCAAAAAACCACTGCGGCCGAGCGCCGAGGAAATTCGCAACAATCCCCGCTCCCGCAGCGCGAAAATGAGGGTAGCGGAAAAATTATAACTTACTAAAACAAAAATAAATAATAAACAATAACTATGGCCCGGAAACGAATTAACAAAGAAAAAAGTTTTCTCAATATTAAAATTATTAATATCTTGCTGTCGATATTGATATTATTAAGCGGGGCTTACTACCTGATCGGCATCAATGATTTGGCGGTTAAAGGTTTTAAATTACAGGCATTAAAAGAAGAAACGAATCGCCTAAACGGCGAAAACAAGGAACTGGGAATTAAAATTACCGATCTGGAATCTTATAACAGCTTAAACGCCAGGGCCCAGGCATTAAAAATGGTGGCAGTGGGCAAAATTGATTATCTGGCCGGCGCGGATGCAACCGTGGCGAAAAAATAAAAGATTACGGATTACAAATGCACAAATTTAATCACAAATAACACAAATACTGTTTTATCTCTGTCTGCTACCGTCTACTATTTTATTTGTATTAAAATTTCAATTTAATTTGTGTTGTTTGCAATGACTTGTAATCTGTAATCTGCGCTTATGAAACTTTGGCAAAAAGACAAAAATACTGATATCATTTATTCCAATAATCGCATTAACATAATAATTGCGATTGTTTTTTTATTGGGAATGGTGATTCTTTATAAACTCTACGACGTGCAAATAAATAAATATGACCTTTATTCCGCTTTGGCCTCAAGCCAACATTCGGTTTCCGCCCAGCTGCAGCCATCCCGGGGACGAATTTTCATGAGCGATTACGTCAAAAATCAAAACGGGGAAAATTTATATCCCTTTGCCACGAATAAAGATTTTGCCCTGGTATTCGCTATACCCCAGGAAGTTACGCGGCCGGAAGAAACGGCGGAAAAGCTATATTTGGTTTTTGATAAAGAAAAAATTGAAAAGGAAGTGGCAGAACTGCTGGCGGAATGGAAGGAAAAAAAACTAGGGGAAGAATTGACTTTTTTAACCAATTTGGATCTGCCGGCGGAGCAAAAAGCCGCCAAAGAAGCGGAAGTCAGACAAAGATATGCCAATTTTGAAAATACGGAACTCTACGAAACCAAAAAAGAAGCGGAAATCAATTCCCGGCGAGACGAGACAATAAATAAATACCTGGCCGCCCTGACCAAGCCCGACGACCCTTATGAACCCCTGCAAAAAAAAGTTGACGAAGATACTTTAAAATCGCTGTATAGCCAATTGGCCGAACTGGAGGGGCGAAAAATTCTGCCCGCCGAACTTGATATGAAAGAAGGGAAAATTATCATCAAAAACAGCCAGGAAGAATTAAAGCTGACTGGCATTTCGCACTCAATGGTAACCTACCGCTTTTACCCGGAAAATGAAATCGGAGCGCACATCCTGGGGTTTGTCACCCAAAGCGATGAGGAACAGAGAGGCAAATACGGCTTGGAAGGCTTTTTCGACCAGGAACTTTTCGGCGAATACGGTTCAATCAAAACCGAACGGGGGGCGGACAGGCAGATTATTATCGTGAATGACCGCGAATACGTCAAGCCGGTTGACGGCAGTGATCTGGTCTTAACTATTGACCGCTCAGTTCAATTCACGGTTTGCCAAAAGCTAAAAACAGCGGTGGAAAAATATGGGGCAGACAGCGGAAATATTATTGTCATGGAGCCGAAATCAGGCGCCATCATCGCCATGTGTTCCTGGCCCGACTTTGATCCCAATAATTATCAGGAGGTTGAAGACATAAAAATCTACAATAATCCGATAATTTTCGAACAATACGAGCCGGGTTCGGTTTTTAAAACCATTACCATGGCCGCCGCCCTGGACCAGGGAAAAATCACGCCGGAAACCACCTATAATGACGAAGGGCAGGTGATGATTTCGGGCTGGCCCAAACCGATTAAAAATTCCGATTACGCCACCTATGGCGGCCACGGCGAGGTGAATATGAATACCGTCCTGGAAGAATCTCTTAATACCGGCGCCATCTTTGCCATGCAGCAAATCGGGCCGGATGTTTTTGCCCAATACGTTAAAAAATTCGGCTTTGGGGAAAAGACCGGCATTGAATTGGAAACTGAAAGCCCGGGGGACATTAAAAATTTATCCGGCGACAATATTCATGAAATCTACGCCGCCACCGCTTCTTTCGGCCAGGGAATAACCGTTACCCCCCTGCAAATGATCACCGCCTACGCGGCGGTCGCCAACGGCGGCATTTTAATGCAGCCCTATTTGGTGAAAGAAATTATTCCTAGCGACGGCTCCCGGGAAACAGTCACGCCCAAACAAATCGGCCGCGTCATCTCCGAAAAGGCGGCCACGCTCCTTACCGGAATGCTGGTAAACGTGGTGGAAAGCGGACATGCCAAACTGGCCGCGGTTGAAGGATACTGGGTCGCCGGCAAAACCGGCACGGCCCAGGTAGCCTCCCAGGCCGCCCGGGGTTACAGCGCCGCCACTACTCAAACCTTTATTGGTTTTGCTCCGGCCGAAGAGCCGAAATTCGTTATGCTGATTAAATTAGATAACCCCAAAAATGTCAGCTTCGCCGCCTCGTCCTCCGCCCCGCTCTTTGGCGAAATTGCGGAATTCTTATTGCAATATTACCAAGTACCGGAAGAAAGGGATTGATATCATAGGATGTTTAAAATATTTGAGATTGTTGGGATTTTTGAGATAGTTCAAAGATTAAAAACCGGTTTAAGCCGGTTTTTTGCTTTTTTTGGGAAAAAATGATAAATTAAGAATAGGAGCAAAATCATATATTTTATGTTTAATTATTCCCCGTTACGCGTTTATAGTTACGCGTTTATAAATTATGAAAAAAATAATCCAATTAAAATTGAAAATTATCGCTAAAATGATTTTGGCCAAATATAAGCCGCAAGTAGTGGGCATAACCGGTTCAGTGGGCAAAACCAGCGCCAAAGAAGCGGTTTATATGGTCCTCAAGCGTAAATTCAAAGTCAGGCGCAACCTTAAAAACTATAACAATGAAATTGGACTGCCTTTAACCGTTATCGGCGCCAAATCGCCGGCCAAATCAACTTTTGGCTGGTTAAAGGTACTTTTTAAGGGTTTGGGGCTAATTCTCTTCCTGGACCGTAATTATCCGGAAATTTTAGTGCTGGAGATGGCGATTGACCGGCCGGGAGACATGAAATACCTGACCGACATTGTCAAATGCGACATTGGGGTGATTACCCTGATTGGCCCCAACCATCTGGAATTTTTTAGTAATCTGGAAGAAATCCAGACGGAAAAGGAAAAAATAATACAAAGACTAAAGCCGAACGGCTGGGCGATTCTTAATTTTGACGATGAGAAAACCAAAGCAACCGCCCTCCGCACAGCCGGGCGAAAAATCACTTACGGATTTAAAGAGGGGGCGGACATGCGGGCATGTAATTTGCGTTTCCGCTTTGAAAAATCAACGGATATTAAAAATCTTTTGGGCATCAGTTTTGACCTTAATCATAAAGGCGCTGTCCAGCCAATCCTCCTGCCCAAAGTCATCGGCTACAACTCAATCTATGGCGCTCTGGCCGGCGCGGCCGTGGGTATAGCCGGGGGAATGCCCCTGACAGAAATCGCCCGCGGTTTACGCGCTTATACTTCGCCTCCCGGACGCATGAATCTAATTGCCGGCATCAAGGGCACCCTGATCGTAGATGATACCTATAATTCCTCGCCCCCGTCTTCCATTTCCGCTTTGGACCTGGTAAAAAAAATCAAAATCAAACCAACAGCGCGCAAATTCGCCGTTCTGGGAGAAATGATGGAGTTGGGGCCGTATACGGAGCAGGGGCACCGGGAAGTGGGGGAATATGCCTTTAAAGCCGGGATGCAGAAATTAATCGCGGTAGGAGAGCGGGCGCGCGATATCGCCCGCGGCGCCGAAGCGGCCGGCATGTCCCGGGATTACATATTTTATTTTCCCGCTGCGGCAGAAGCCGGAAAATTCCTCCAAAACAGAATCCGACCCGGTGATTTGCTGCTGATTAAAGGCTCGCAGGCCGTCAGAATGGAAAAAATCGTCAAGGAAATCATGGCTGAACCAATGCGCGCCAAAGAATTATTGGTCAGACAGGGTGAGGGGTGGATGTAAACATGCCCTTTCTTTTATTCTTAAACTATGATAAAATAAGGGGAAATAAGGGGAT
>CAYNBD010000021.1:0-14134 GCA_964395755.1 uncultured Gammaproteobacteria bacterium | reverse complement strand
TAATCTTCTTGGTATTACCGACCGATTTTATTCTCCTTTGGATGTCTCTGGTTGATGCCATATTTCGCTAATTTACGCCAATTTACGCCAAAAATTCATCGTAAATAAGCGTCTTTAAATTATCTGGCGGTATCATAAATGACCCGCTTAAACTGAACGCCACTTGGGCTAAAATTTATTATAAAACCCAATTTGTACTTAGTGGCCTTTAAATAATGCCAAAGTTGTATATAATCCTCCCTTATCAAAAAAGGCTTACATTTAATCTCAATTAATATTGCATTATTGATAATCATATCAGGAATATAATTGCCAACAAATTTATTATCAAAATAAACATTAATCCTCTTTTGATTTTCTACTTTTAAACTACGTTTATTTAGTGATATGGTAAATGCTCTATCGGCGATTTTTTCCTTAAATGAACCACCTAATTCATGCCAGACCTCTCTAGCAGCTTCGACTATCAAATAACTTTCTTTCTCGTATAAAAAATCTTTTATTAATCTTTTGTTTTGCATAAATCCTCCTTATATATACCAATATACCAATTATGCTATTGGCGTTAATGAGCTTCTTTTGGCGTTATCTTGGCGTCCGTTGGCGTATTTAGCGTAATCGTACTTTTGAAATCATTAATTAACTTCTCCATCTTTTTCTCCAACTGCTCGCTCAATTCCCCGGTTTTGTCTATTTCAGTCATTATTGCCCGACCATTATTGGCAACGTATTTATATAGCCCTTCTTCAAAATTGCCCATTTTGTCCACCGGCACGTCATCAACCAAGCCGGTGGTGGCCGCAAAAAATATTAAAACCTGCTGGGCGACTGACAAAGGCTGATATTGGCCCTGCTTAAAAATTTCCATCAAACGTTTACCCCGTTCCAGCTTGGCCCGGGTCTCTTTGTCCAAATCCGAGCCGAACTGGGCAAAGGCCGCCAACTCGCGGTACTGGGCCGCTTCCAGTCTTAATTTGCCGGCCACTTTTTTCATCGCCTTTAACTGGGCCGCACTGCCGACGCGGGACACGGACAAACCGGCGTTTACGGCCGGACGTTGCCCCTGATAAAATAAATCCGGTTCCAGGTAAATCTGGCCGTCGGTAATGGAAATCACGTTGGTGGGAATATAGGCGGAAACGTCGCCGGCCTGGGTTTCAATAATCGGCAAGGCCGTAATGGAACCGCCGCCCTGCTTTTCGTTTAGCTTACAGGCTCTTTCCAATAAACGGGAGTGAAGGTAAAAAACGTCTCCCGGATAGGCTTCCCGGCCCGGTGGTCGGCGCAAAAGCAAAGAAATTTCGCGATAAGCCACCGCATGTTTGCTTAAATCATCGTAAATAATCAAGACGTCCTCGCCTTTGTCTAAAAAATATTCCGCCATGGCGCAACCGGCGTAAGGAGCAATGTAGGCCAAAGCCGCCGGATCGGAAGCGCCGGCCAGGATCACGGTGGTATAGTCCATGGCTCCGGCCTCTTGCAATTTGGCCACGATGCCGGCCACTTTTGATTCTTTTTGGCCGATAGCCACGTAAATACATTTCATCTTCTGGCCCTTTTGATTAATAATCGTATCAATCGCCAAAGCGGTTTTGCCGATTTGCCGATCGCCGATAATCAGCTCTCTCTGGCCGCGGCCGATCGGAATCATGGAATCAATCGCCTTGATGCCGGTCTGAACCGGCTGGTTTACCGATTGGCGCGCGATTACCCCGGGTGCGATCTTCTCCACCGGATAAAACTCTTTAGTCGCTATCTCGCCCTGGCCATCAAGCGGCTGCCCCAGGGGATTGAGTACGCGCCCGATGATATTTTCACCCACCGGCACTTCCAGAATTTTATTGGTGCATATGACTTCGTCCCCTTCCTTAATGTCTTCGTGCTCGCCCAAGATAATCGCGCCCACGCTGTCTTCTTCCAGGTTTAATGCTACTCCAAATATACTTTTGAGTTCGGGTTTGTTCGTTTTCATTTGGGAAACACGGGGACGAAACTCCAACATTTCCGACATCGCCACTGCGGACAAACCGGAAATACGCGCAATGCCGTCCCCGACTTCAATTACTTTTCCCACAGTTTGTTCTTTAACCCCGGACTTAAAACCGGCAATCTGTCTCTTCAGCTCTTCCACTATAAAATCTTTGGTATTACTCATAATTTTTAATATTAAATAAAATAAATTTTTTTATTTCACGGCTGATGATCTTTTCGGCAAACATAGCTTTAAATTACAAATTACTCATTTCCAATTACAATCATTTCATCATCCCGATTTTCAGTTCCGCCAGCCTGCTTTTCAAACTGCCGTCCAGAACCTTGTCTCCGTATTTTAATACTATCCCGCCCAAAATATCTTTATCAACTGCGCTATCCAAAATCACTGTTCGAGCCCCCGTCAGTCTAGCAATGTAACTGTTTAACAATTTAATAATATTTTTATCCAGTTTCTTGGCGCTGACCGCCTGCGCTTCCACAATCCCGTTTTCCCGATTCCAGATTTTTTCAAATTCCATGCTGATTTTATCAAACCGGGCCACGTCATTATTGGCCATTAAAACTCCAAAAAAAATTTTAACCACATCCCTAAGCTGGCTGTCTTTTTTATCTTTAACGGCTTCGTACAAACTCTGGGCATATTGTTTAACCGTAATTTTCATATTAACAATTTAACAATGGAATAATTTAACAATATTTATTTAACAATCTTCTTAATAATTTCTTCATCCGCCTTGCTGTCAATTTTCTTATCCAAGACTTTTTCCACCGCCGCAATTACCAGCCCGGCCATCTCGGCCTTGATTTCTTTCAGGGTCTTGGCTTTTTCGGTCCGCATCTTGGCTTTCTCCTGCTCAATGATTTGGCCGATTTCCTCTTTGGCCCTGACCATCATTTCCTGCTTTTTTTTATCGGCCTGCTGGCCGGCTTTTTCCAGGATGTCATTGGCTTCTTTTCTAGCCCGAGCCAGGGTTTTGTTATAATCTTCCTCCGCCTGGGCCAGATTTCTTTCAATTTTTTCGGCATCAGCCACGCTCTTGGCTATTTTTTTTGTCCTGTCACCCATTACCTTCACCAGCGGTTTTAAAGCAAAAAAATACAATACTGCAAAAACAATGGCAAAATTTACTATCTGGGCGATAAGCAGTTTAACATCAATGTGAAATGTCTCAATTAAAGAATCCATAATAAACAGACGACAGAAAACAGACGACAGACGACAAAATTTATTATCTAAAACAAAATCCTGTTTTCTGTTTACTGTTTTCTAACTAATAATCTAACCACTACCCCAGCTCTAAACCGGGATAGTTCGCCAAATTACTAAAAATCTACTTGATGCCGAAAGCGATAACCAAAGCGTAAATCGCCACCGCTTCGGCAAAAGCGGCCGCCAACAGCATCGGTACTAAAATTTTTCCGGCCGCTTCCGGATTGCGGCCGATGGCTTCCATGGCTTTGGCGCCAATCATACCGATGCCCAGGGCCGGGCCGATTGAACCGATGCCGATTGCCAAGGCTTTGGCTAACATTACATTTTCCATAAAATTAAAAAGATAAATAAGAAAAATAAGAAAAATAAATTTAGAAATAATCTATTTTCTTATTTTTCTTTTTATTCTTATTTTTCTTATTTTTTATATTAATGTTCTTCCGCGGCGGTATTCATAGTCAGATAAGCTAAGATCAGCATGGAAAAAATCAACGCCTGAATCAAACCGACGATTATTTCCAAAAACATAAACGGAATCGGCAATCCGAAAGCCAAAATCGCGGCCATGGAAGCCAGGAGCACTTCGCCGGCAAAAATGTTGCCGAAAAGACGGAAGGACAGGCTGGCCACTTTGGCGATCTCGCCGATAATTTCTATCAGGCCGACGAAAGCCTTAATCGGATTAACAATCAAAACGGTCGGATCTTTTCTGATTTTTTTGGGAATTTCCAAAAAGGCCTTGATATTTATAAATTTATTCAGGTATCTCCAGACACCCAGGGCCATTACGCCGAAAATATGGCTGGCGACCACGCCGATAATGGCCAGCGCCAGAGTGGTATTTAAATCCGCTGTTCCGCCCCGGAAATAAGGCACGAAAACCTCATGTCCGTTTTCAAGCACGATATTGCCGACTGAACCGATACCGGGCAAAAGCCCAAGCCAATTGTTTAACAAAATCAAAATAAAAAAAGAAAAAACAAAAGGAAAAAATTTAAGCGATTTTTCCCGCGAGCCGGTAACGGAATCAAAAATATCCAAAAAACCCTCTACCGCCATTTCCAAAACATTCTGTATCCCGCGGGGAATTTGTTTAATCCTTGATCTGACCGTTAAGCTGATTATGATCACCAAAAAAACCACGATCCAGGAATTAAGCAAAGAATTGGTAATGGTCAAATTGCCAATCTGAAAAACCGACTCGGCGAACAAAGTATGTTCATGGCCGACTTCCGCTTGCGTTTCCACGGGCGCCTGCCCGACTGATGTCTCAGTTGTATCATTTGTATTGGTCATATTTACGATGCTTATGCACCTTTCTCCTCTTGATTTTTCTTTTCCCTCTCCTCTTTCTCAATCCTTTTATATTCCCGCACAACATTTTTGATTAAGCCGAACATTGATATAAAAAAAGACAAACCGACACAAGTTAAAAATAACCAAGGTTCACTATCATATTTACGATCCAGCCACTTCCCCAGAAACGCTCCGGCCAATACCGGCAAAGCTATCCAGGCGGAAAAGCGGACAAACAAAATTACAGCCGGTTGCCACCAAGCTGCGGGCTGATTGCTTTTTAGCTTGTCTTCAATGCCCATATTTGGTCCACAAACAAAAATAAAACCTCCACCCTTAAACACAATGATATTTTATCATAATTCATGTAAATAAGGTAGGGGGCAGGCAGACAAAATTGTAAATTGTTTTAGCTCGTAGAAACTAACAAATCTTCCCACAAATCTATCCCGCGTAAAGCGGGATAGATTTATAAACAATTTTGTTAATTCATACGGCTAAAAACCATCTCTATGTTAACAAATTAACATTAAAAAGTCAACCACGGCCGAAAACTGAAAAAAACGTTATATTTTAAAGAATTCCCTGGCATTCCTGGTGCTGATTTCCGCCACTTTCTCCAGGCTAAAATTTTTAATTTCCGCTATCCGTTTGGCCACGTATTTGACGAATAGCGGTTCATTGCGCTGGCCGCGGTAAGGCTCCGGCGTCATGTAAGGGCAATCGGTTTCAATCATAAATTTTTCCGGCGGCATTTTGCGAATTAAATTATCCCACTGTTTGCTAAAAGTAATTATGCCGGTAAAGGAAATCATTAGCCCCAGAGAAAAATACTGCCAGGCTAAATCTTCATCCCCGGAAAAACAATGAATTACTCCCCAGGGCCTGTCTGCTGGGACCAAGTCGCGGTGGTTTTTTTTAAAATTTTTTAAAATCGCCAGTGTATCGTCGTGGGCCTGGCGGCAATGGATAATGGCCGGCAAACCCAAATTTCCGGCTAAAAGCAACTGCTGTAAAAATGTATCTTTCTGTTTTTGCTTGATTTTACTGACATCGGCCGACAAATTTATATGGTAATAATCAAGGCCGATTTCCCCAATCGCCACCGTTTTTTCAAACTTAGCCAGCTTTTCATAAATGTCATAACTAAAAACTTCCCCTTTGGTTCTAAAATTATAACCTTCCTGCTCATCCTTGGCCACCATTTCTTCCAGATGCAGCGGGTGCAAACCCACGGCCGCATAAACGCCCCGCTCATACCTGTTGGCATAATCCAAACCCCGTTTCGCGGTCCGGTATTCGGAAGCTGCCAAAATCATCCAGGTATCATTTTCCAAGGCGCGCTGAATAACCGCATCAGCGTCAGCTTGAAAAGCGTTAAAATTAACATGGGCATGAGTATCTATAAACATGAATTTACAAAATAAACAATAGAAAAACCTGCCTTTGGGCAGGCAGAAACAATAATCCCGACTAGACGGCGAAATTATCTGCCTCCTAATTATATAAAAATAAACAGCTAGCCCGACACCGGGTTAGCTGTTTATATGATTATTGATTTTTTTGTTCTTCTCCCGTATTGTCTCCGCTCTGACTTTCCGGCATCCCGGCCGCTGGTTGTTCCGGCATATTGCCGCTAACCGGCTCGTCCTGCTTTTTGCCTCCAAAAAGGCTTTTTAACCACTTTAAGCACATAGATTTTTCATAAATTATTAAAAAGTATCATAAGATTACAAATGAAAAATCCGACACAAATAACACAAATAATATTTATCCCTGTTTATTATTTGATCCGCCTTAACGTTTTAATCTAATTTGTGCTATTTGTGATGAGATTTGTAATCTTACATCATTTTATCATTGATTGAAAAAAAAGGCAAATGCGCGGTCAAGGCCGGAGTTCCAATCTTATTTTTTCCGTTAAATTAGAATAAAATTCCAAATTGTTTAAACTGGCCAATCTTTGCGCCAACGGTTCTTTGAATTTAAACAAATAATGCAAATAAGCTTTGGTTGCCTCTCTTAATTCCGGCAGTTTACTGTCCTGGTTCAGGGGTGAAAAATCTTGGGCAAACTCGGCGTTATTGATATTTATATCCTGGTAAAGATTTTTGTAATTTTTAAGAGGAGAAACCATTTTTGTTTTTTCCCGGAAAACAAAAAGCTTCCCGTGTCTGCCTTCCCGAGTCGGAATAACGCAATCAAACATATCCCAGCCCGATAAAACACAGCGCACTATATCTTCGGGCAAACCGACGCCCAGAGCAAAGCGCAAAGCATCCGGGGGAATCAAATCGGCGGTCAGGCGCAGAATGTTTTCTAAGAATTTTCCTTCCCCATCAACCGGCCGGGCCCCGAAGCCATAGCCGTCAAAACCGATTTTCACTAACTGGACGGCGCACCTGGCCCGCAAATCCGGCTCCATCCCTCCCTGAATAACCGCAAACAGACGCGGGCGGTCGGCCGGTCTTATTTTTCTTTTCTTGACCTGGCGGTCATATTCCGTCCGGCTCTTCTGCGCCCAGGCAATAGTTCGGGCCACTGATTTTTCCAAATCAACTAAATCAGAATCATTAGGCGGACAATCGTCCAGGCAAACCATCATCTCCACCCCCAGTTCAAACTGAATTTGAATTGATTTCTCCGGCGTCAGCACGTGCTTTGATCCATCCCAAGGTGATTTAAATGTCACTCCTTTATCGTCCACCCGACCCAAAGGCGAACTTAAGCGCTTTTGCCTGATTAAGGAAAAAATCTGAAAACCGCCGCTGTCAGCCAATAACGGCCCCGTCCAGCCCATAAAATCGTGCAGACCGTTGGCCTGATTAATAATTTTCAAACCGGGACGCAAATAAAGGTGAAGAGCATTCACTACCAAGGCCTTGACCCCCGCCCGGTTTAAGCTTTGGTTATCGGTCAGTTTAACGAATCCAGCGGTGGCATCCGGCATAAAAAACGGGGTCTTAATCGTTCCCCGCGCTGTTTTAATCATCAACGCCCTGGCTTGAGGCTGATTATATTTTTTTAATTTTCTGATAAACATTATGATAAGATTACAAATTACAAATCTAATCACAAATAGCACAAATTAAATTCAAACATTAAGGCGGATCAAATAATAAACAGGGACAAATATCATTTGTGTTATTTGTGTCAAATTGGTAATTTGTAATCTTACTGGCTTTTACACGATTGTTCCGCCGGAATCATAGCGGTTTCGGAAAAAGCGCAAAGTTTATATTCGCTGCCGCTGGCATTGGCGCGATACAGGAACACCCGGTTGCCGGCCGGCAAAGTACCGTTATTGATATCAGCGGACCAGGCGAATTCCTTGCTTTGCTCGTTCCAGCAGGTGGTCGCATCATAGCCGGCGCAAGCGGCCAGGGCGTTAATCGGATCAACCGGCAAAACCGAACCCAAGGCCTGCCCCAGAGTTTCCTGCCAGCTGGGCCAAATGGAAAGACTGGTGCGGGGCAAATAAGTACCGGCGGCTAACTGGGGATAATAACCGTTGGCCTGGTTGTAATCAGCCAATAATAAATCCACGTCATTCATCCTCGCCAGCCGGATCGTATCGCGGGTAAGCTGGGATTTATAGCTATTGCAATAACCTTTGTCCAGACAATCCGGGTCGGAAATGCAAATGATTGAATTATCCCGGCTGCAGACGGCCTGCTGGCCGGCGCTGGTTTCGCCTTTGGCAATATTGGTGTTAAAGCGCCAATAAAAAATTAATTGTCCGAAAATGTCCCGGGTGACTTCTTCCGCCTCCTGGTTATAGGAAATCAGGTAGATGTTGGTATAAAAATTATTGGTGGCCAAGTCAACGTTAGCGGCATTGACGTAAACCGTGCGCCCGTCCCGAATGGCTTCGTAGCCGTCCACTAAAAGGGACTGGGGAGAGCCGGAAAACCCCTGTTCGGCGTACCAGCGGAGGATGGAATGATGTTCCGGATTGGGAATAACGCGGATGGCAATGGCATCGGGGGAAACCTGGGCATGAGCAGATAAAAAAAGCAAAGTTAAAAAAACAATTGATAAACAAAAATATTTATATATATACATAAAAAAAATTTTTATCATAAATTGAATACTTTAATAATTGTTTGCCTCCTCTTATATATTGCCATTCATCACATCAATAAAATTACGACTATTATCATAGCCATCATATCGTATTTGAGCAAAAATGCATAGAGTTGATATGGTTACTACTATTTTATTTGTCGCGGCATAAAATTACTGAAAAACCATTGCGTAGCCTGACACTTCTTCGCTTAATTCACAACTATCCGCGCCCCCGCATAAATACGTCGCATAGGGATTACTCGCTTCTATCTTATAAGTACCACCAAAAGGAAACGTATCTAAACTGCCGTCATAAAGATACCAACCGTCAGTACTGCTGGTGGGATTATTGTAATTACCGGCATAATTATCAGGGCTGCCATCGCTTGCGACCAAACCATCCCCGTTAGGAATATACCAAATATTACTCCTGCTGCCGCCGGGATCACCAGGACAATTGAAAACCGCACCTTCGACATGACGGTGATAATTAGGAATTTCCGGTTCACTGCAAACATTACCCACATAAACCACATGCCGATATTCATATAATATGCCCTCAGTACAATCATTCAAACAACTATCCAGATTGCTGGAATTCCCGTCATCACAGTCCTCTGCACCGTTGACAATGCCGTCTCCGCAAAAAGCGACTATCTGACAACCGGAACAAGATGGATCGCCGGTTTCGCACTCTTCCCCGTACATACTCTGGACCACGCCGTCCCCGCACCAGCCGCCGGACCAGTCGCAGCCGGAACAGGCATACTGGTCGCCGGCGCCGGTGCCGCCGCCGCCGCTTTCGCATTGCTCGCCGTAAGTGCTCTGGACCGCGCCGTCCCCGCACCAGCCGCCGGACCAGTGACAGCTGCTGCAAGCGTATTGGTCGGTGGAACCGGTGCCGCCCCCGCCGCTTTCACAAATCTCGCCGTAAGCGCTCTGGACCGTCCCATCCCCGCACCAGCCGCCGGACCAGTGACAGCTGCTGCAGCCGTACTGATTCGTGGCGCTGCTGCCGTTGCCGGCGGCCTCGCATTGCTCATGAGCGGTCTGAACCGTGCTGTCCCCGCACCAACCGCCGGACCATTGGCAAACGGTACAGCTATATTGATCAGTGGCGCCGGTGCCGCCCCCGCCGCTTTCGCATTGTTCGCCGTAAGTGCTTTGGACCGCGCCGTCCCCGCACCATTCATTGGGATTAACGGTCAAAATAAAATCAGTACTGTAGGAAGCGCCGCAATAATTGGTGGCGATAACGGTAATGTCATGCGTGCCCGGATCATTGACGTTATCGGTCGGCGTTCCCTGGATTTCTCCGGTGTGGGGATTAATCGCCAGCCAATTAACGTCATCCACCAAACCGTAAGTAACGGGATTATCGGTTGACACCCCGGCAGAGGCAAAAAAAGTAACCGGACCATGGTAAACACCGGCCGGGCAGGGACCAGCCGGACAGGTATAAATGGCGGCATCATTAATGGGATCAAGGGTAAAAACTTCATCCACCACGTTTAAATTATACGTTTGTTCATCTTCGGCGCTATAAGGACTGGAGGTTTGGTCATAATACTGATCCCGGGCGATAACCGTAATTGGATAAGTACCCGGGGTTTGAGCTTGACCGCCAATGGCCTGGCTGCTTGAATTAAAATTTAAATTTGCAGGCAACCCGGTGACCGAAAAATTAACGTTATGCCCGTCCGGGTCGGTCGCGGCCAGCGTATACTCATAATCTCGGCAGGCAATGGCGTCAACCACCGGGCTGGAAGTTATCTGCGGAGGATTATTCTCAACCGTGATGATAAAATTTATCGGTTCCCCCACGCCTAAATAATGATCAACACCGGAAATAACCGTATTATAGTCGCCGGTTTGGCCAATAGCCGTGCCGGTAATATGATAATTATGCTCGTTTACCACCGTGCCGGACAGACCGCCGGGCAAACCGGAAATATTAAAAGTCAAAGGATACTGGCTGTCAAGTTCACTGGCCGCAACCGTGAAATCAAGCGTTTTACCGATAACAACGCTTTGGTTTTCCGGCGATTGAATTATGGGCAAATTCTTGTTGATGACATTAATCGTATAGGATTTGGTCACCTGTCCGTTCTGCTTGCCGTCGTCAATGGTTGCTTTAAAACCGTAATTGCCGGCTACTCCGGCCAAATCCGCTTTAATGGCTTTCTGGTTTAATACTTCAGTATCATACATCGCCGGCGGAGCGCTCCATAACTGCCAGGGCGAACCGGGCGAGACATCAAGACTCCATTCCAGATAATCACCCTCAATATCGGAAGCGGAAATATAGCCGATATAGGGCTTGCCGGAAAAAGCCGGCGGCAAATTGATTCCGCCAAAAATCGGGGGGGGGTTTTCCGCGACCGTGGAAAAACAGGAATATTCGGACAGGCTGGCGCCATAGCTTGACTCCATTATGCCGCAAAGATTGGAAACGATATTATCGTTCTCAATGTCGGTTTTATAAATATAAATATAACTGCCGCTCGGCACATCATCGGGAATAGAACCGGCGAACCGCTTATCCGTTTCGTCCCAACAGGTGGCCGGATCATAATTTCCTGCTCCGCAATAACCGATACGGTTAATCGGATCCGTAGGCAAAGATTGCAAATTCAGGGCCTCGGCCAGGGTTTCCTGCCAACTGGGCCAAACCGACAAGGTTTGGCGCGACAAATAGGTTCCGCTTAACAATTCCGGATAAGCGTTCTGGTTGTCAACAAAATAATTTTCCAGATCATACCTGATATCGGACAAATCAGCCAACCTTTTGGTGTCGCGGGTTACCCGCGATTTAATACTGGAACAAAACAAATCCGGCGGACAGTCCGTGTCGGAAAAACAAGCCCGGGATGCGGACAAAACGCATCTATTCTCCTGGCAAAGATAACCGTCCGCACATTCACTTTCGGAGGAACAAAGTTTATTTGCAATTGAACATTGTCCGGGAGCATCAAGGTTAGTGTTAAATTTCCATTGCTTGACAATCTGGCCGAAAATATCCTGGGTGGTCCCTTCCGCCTCCTGGTTATAGGAAATCAGGTAGATGTTGGTATAAAAATTATTGGTGGCCAAGTCAACGTTAGCGGCATTGACGTAAACCGTGCGCCCGTCCCGAATGGCTTCGTAGCCGTCCACTAAAAGGGACTGGGGAGAGCCGGAAAACCCCTGTTCGGCGTACCAGCGGAGGATGGAATGATGTTCCGGATTGGGAATAACGCGGATGGCAATGGCATCGGGGGAAACGGCGGCGGCCAAAACTACAACCAACGAAAACAACAAAAAACCAGCCGCTAATGAAGATATTAAAATTGTTTTCACCGAATTAAAAGAGAAAAACATATTTTCATTGCTATATTGTTAAATAATGAAATCAGGAAGTAGAAATTAGGAATTAGGACTATCATCCTCCCGCTTCCTAATTCCTCATTCCTGCTTCCTATTCCGCCGTCTGTTTTCTATTCACTCTCTATTTCACCCGCCCGTCGCTACTCAAAGAGGCGATTTCATCGTCTTCCAGTTTAGTGGTTTTGGCGCTGTATTTTTTGTTAATAGTACCGCCGGTTTCGCTGTCAACGGCGGACACAACGGCGCCGGACAATAAAACCATAATTTTGTTAAAATCCTCTTCCCGCGGCGTAATGCTGATGTTAAATTCGGCGTCAGCCTGATAAACCGTGGTCGGCAAACGGCCTATTTGCCAAACAACTTTATGATTAGCGCTATCGTAACTTACCGCTCCCACCGCCGCCCGTTCCTTGCCGGCGAAACTGACATAATCGGGCAGAATCACTTCCGCTTTGGTGTCCTGCAACTCGTGCAAATTGTTGGTAAGTTTCCAATAAACCTTGAAGCTGGTCGTTTCTCCCCTGACTGGCGGCAAGGGCCCATCCCCTACCGGGATGTTATCGGCGTTGAAATATCTAACTTCTTCCTTCAGGCTTAAATCGCTGTTTATTTTATTGATAATCGTGTTGCTGCGATTGTCAACTTCCTCTTCTGCCGAAGCAGACGAGTCTTCCTCTTCGCCCACGCTAAACTGCGCATAACTTTTAACCGTAAAATCTTTACCCAAATCAGTCTCGCGAAAATTAATTACAATAATGGAAAAATCTATTGTCCCCTCCTCACCCGGTTCCAGATCGGCCAATTCTTCCCGGTTAGCCTTGCTCCAGGTCAGAGTATTGCCCTTTTCCCGGCCCTGGCTGGGATCTTTCAGGGTGGTCCAATCCAAAAAATCGCTTTCCAGCACCGCCATCATCACCACGTCTTTCATGGCGGTCTCGCCTTTGTTGCTGTAAACCAAAGAATAATTCAGCGGATCATTAAAATTTACCGGCTGATCATTGCGGGAGCCGTTTATTATTAAAGTTAAATTCAAATCGCTCTTCACCACCTCTTGCTTGATGTTTTTCTCAAAGAAAACCAAATTTTTTTCGCTGTCAACGTTCTGCTCAAACCGCAGATTAATTTCCTCTTCCTCGCTGGTTTTCTCATTAATTTTATACGTTAATTTTAACTCCTGCGCCTCCGTCAATAAATTGCTGATGCGCCAAACAGTCGGCTTAATTTTTTCAACCGCCAACTTTTTATCCGCTTCATTATTGTCGGCAACGCCGGCCACCCCAACGATTTCCAGATTATCGGCAGGCTCAACCGCTAAATTAAACTGCTGAAAAAAATTTTTCTCCTTGCCTTTTAGGTGAATGATAATCTCATTCTCTTCCCCTATCAGCGCGGACGAAGAATAATCAATTTGCGTCTCCAGTCCGATGTCGCTGACCAGCGTGCTCGCGGACGCTTCTTTCCCGAACTCGGAAGAAAAATTCTCCGGCGTATAGGTTATTTTGGCCAGCACAATGTTATCGGAATCCTTAATATTAATCAATTTCCCTTTTATCCTGATAACGCCCTGGCCGCGGGCCGGCAGGTTGTCAATCCGCCAAAACGAATTTTTTTCCTGGACCGTCGGTGAACTGTCCAAAAAAACAAAATTATCCGGATAGGTCAGCTCAACGTTAAGGTTGTTAACGCCGACGCCGCTGACATTTTTATAATTTAAGTCGTAAAAAAATTCCTCGCCGGCCACCACCTCTTCCGGGGCCTGAATGGAAAAATCTATGGCAGTAGCGTCCGAACCGCCGCTGAAAACATAATAATAAACACCGTAGCCGGCCGCGGCCAAAAACCCGGAAAAAATTATAATGCTCAAAAACCAAAAAAGTAAACCGCGCTTCTTTTTGATGTCCAGTCGGTTGGCATCAAGCCCGTCCCCAGCCTTGTCGTCCTGATAAATTTCCGACAGACCCTCTGCAATCTCGCCCTCCCGCGCCTCTTCCCCGATAATCTCTTCAAACTCCTCTATTTCTTCCTCGGTGGGCAAAGGCCGCCTGATAAACTCTTTTAAACTGGATTCGCCTCGTTTAATCTTGATACTCTTGTCTGAATTTTGATTTTCTTTGTTTGTTTTGGTCATATATAAAAATTAATTCAAAATGCAAAAATCAAAATGCAAAATGACAAATAAAAATTCAAAAAGAAAAA
>CAYNBD010000020.1:0-14222 GCA_964395755.1 uncultured Gammaproteobacteria bacterium | reverse complement strand
TGGCCGGCAATGTCAAGGGCCAGTTCTTCGCCTATGATTCCCGTTTTCGCGGCGGCGTCAACGTGGCGGCCGGCGACGTTGACGGCGACGGCGTGGAAGAAATCATCACCGGTGCCGGTTTCGGCGGTGGTCCTCAAGTGAGAATTTTCGACCTGGCCGGCAATGTCAAGGGCCAGTTCTTCGCCTATGATTCCCGTTTTCGCGGCGGGGTCAGGGTAGCGACTGCCAAAGAAGGCAGCGTGGCGGCCAGAAGCAAGGACAAGATTATTACCGCCCCGGGTCCGGGCGGCGGCCCGCACATCAGGATTTTTGACGATCACGCCAATCTTAAAGGCCAGTTTTTCGCTTATGATTCTAAGTTTCGCGGCGGGGTAAATGTGGCGGCCGGCGACGTTGACAACGACGGTTTGATTGAAATCGTTACCGGCGCCGGTCCGGGCGGCGCCCCGCACGTCAGAATTTTTGAGATGGACGGCAAAATCATCAAATCTTTTTATGCCTACGAAGATAGTTTCAGCGGCGGCGTGAGCGTGGGGATTATTGAGAATATGGGTGAATAATTGAGAGTTTAGAAAATAGCAGACAGATAGCAGGCGACAGAAAACATGCAACACGCAACATACAGCAGTTTAACAATTTTATTCTTATTTATCAGTCGCACTAAGCCCTAAGTACCTAATCCGCCAGCCGGCGGACTAATTAACTAATTTCCACGTTCATTTCTTCCGTGTTTATAAAATTTAAATAAGACAGCGGGCAGGTAATTTTATCTGCCGTTTGTCCCTAACCATATGAGCAAAAGAGTAATATTTGATAAAAAAAACGTTTTGGTGACCGGCGGAGCCGGATTCATCGGTTCTCATCTTTGCGATGAACTGGTTAAAACCTGCAAAGTGATTTGTTTAGATAATTTTTCCACCGGCGACGAAAGAAATATTGATCATTTGTTGTCTGATCCCAATTTTGTTTTTATCCGGCATGATATCACCGAGCCGATTGAGCTGGAAAAATTGCCCGGCTTGGAGAAATTTAAAATTGAATTCCAGGGCCTTCAGGAAATCTATAATCTGGCCTGTCCGATGTCGCCCAAGGATTTTGACAAAAATAAAATAGCCACTTTGATGGCTAATTCTTACGGCACTAAAAACGCGCTTGATTTGGCGGTCAAATACCAGGCAAAATTTATGCATTTTTCCTCCTCGGTAGTTTACGGACCGCGCCGGCCGGATAACGCAAAGATTAAGGAAGAGGACGTGGGTCAGGTTGACGCCCTATCGGCGCGCGGCTCTTATGATGAAGGCAAGAGATTTGCCGAAACCATGGCGGTCAATTACCGCGACGTTCATAACCTTGACGTGAAAATTGTCCGTTTGTTCAGGCTTTACGGACCGCGGATGAAACTTAACGACAATCAGATGATTCCGGATTTTATCCGGGACGCGATTGACAATAAAGATTTAATTATTTTCGGCCAAAAAGATTTTTCCTCCTCTTTTTGCTATGTGAGCGACTGTTTGGACGCAGTTTTCAAAATGATGGAATCAAATGAACGCGGCCCCTTGAATATCGGCTCGGACGTGAACGTTAATATCGCTGATTTGGCGCAAAAGATCATTGCTATTATAAAATCAAATTCCAAAATTGTTTATAAAGACGAAATTTTATTTATGACGCCGCTGTGTTTGCCGGACATTACCAAGGCGCGCAATGATCTGGGCTGGATGCCGGTCGTCACCTTGGAAAAAGGACTGGAAAAAACAATTAATGATTTAAGAGCCAGCAAAGGCTTAAAAAGAGTGGAGGCAGTGGTTGATTAAATTTGTTTTGTTGGGGATAAAACATTGTAGGGACACAAAATTTTGTGTACCCACGGTGTCCCCGCAATGTTTCCCATCCGATTTGTCCTTATGATACCAATTCCATTAATTTTTTTATATAATTTTGGGAAGAAAATTTTTGGATGTTTTTCCTTTCCTGTTGGCTGATTGTTTGTCTCATTTGCGGATGTTCAAGCAGCCATTTCATCTGATACATCAAGTCGCCTTCGTTGCCGGCCGTAAATAAGATTCCGCCCAAGGCGCGGACCAGTTCGGTGGTGCCGCCCAGGCGGGAAGCGATTATCGGCAGGCCGACAGCTGCGGCTTCGTAAATTACCGTAGGTGAATTTTCATAGCAGAGGGAAGGCAGAATTAGGGCCTGCGTTGCGGACATTATTGCAATTATTTCCGAGTTGTCGCGGCGGCCCAAAATTTCAATATTTTTTTCGTTAGCGGCCAGTTTTTTGGCTTTTTTTATTTTTGTGCCGGTACCAACAATAGTTAACCGGCAAAGATTTTTTTCTTGGTCAAAGCATGATCTTTTGAAAACTTCAATCAAGAACAAAATGCCTTTGTGTTTTTCAACTTGGCCGACGTAAAGAAAACGGAAGATCTTTGTCGGCTTATTTTTATTTACGGCGGTGATTGCCGGCGCTGGGTTAGGTAGGATAATTTTTTGGCTGCGCGGGAAAAAATTTTTATCCGTATGTATTTTCATTAGCCAGGCGGAAGGGGAAATCACGGCAGCGGGCGAGGCAAAAAGCCGGCGGCAGCAGCCAGCGTAAATCCTGGCCGCCAAGCCGTTAATTTGTTTTTCCCGGCCGTAGAGCATTAAGCCGGCGGGATGCAATAACTGGATATCGTGCAAAGTATGAAGGTGTTTTATTTTTAATCTTTTTAGCAGCCGGGGGATTAAATAACCCAGACCCTTGAGGTTATTGGTGATAACGACGGCGGGTTTTTCCTTGTTAAGAATTGATTTTATTTTTAGGTAGCTGACAAAATCAAACAGATCGCCCAAATGCCATAGTAGGCGCAGGGGTTTGGGGATTTTATTCAGGTGGTAATAAAACGAGTTAAGATAATAAACATTTTTTTCCCGGCAACGCGCGCCTATCGGTTTGGTGGCGATGACGATAACTTCATGTCCGGTTTGTTCCAGGCCGGTAGCGACGGTTTCCACGATCCGTTCGGCGCCGCCGCGGTTAAAAGGCCGGTAGAGGTTGTTGATTAAGCATATTTTCATGTTAGTTATTAGTTGAATTAGTTAGATAGTTAATTAGTTAATCATTTGAATAGTTCATTCGTTTTTTGTGTTTTATTGAAAGATATTTTTTATTTTGGCTTGAATTAATTTTTGGTCATATTGTTTCTTAACCAATTTTCTGCCGGCCAGGCCCATTCGTTTTTTGAGTTCACCATTGTTTAGCAGGTACATAATTTTTTCCCTTAAGTCATTTTTATCCCCGGGGCGGGCAAGCAAACCCTGAATGCCGTCTTTAAAAACGCGGCGCACTCCGGGCAGGGCGGAAGCGATTACCGGCAGGCCGGAGGCCATGGCCTCAAGCAGAACCAGCCCGAAAGCCTCGTTTTTGTTGATGGAGGGCAAAACCAGCAGATCAGCCTGACGGTAAATTTTCGGTAATTCCCGATTGGAAACCTTGTCTAAAAACTTTACTTTGTCTGCGATTCCCATTGCGGTTGCCTGGCGCTGGTAAGCCGGTTTTAAATCCCCCCGGCCCACGATGTCCAGTTGCCAGTTTTTTGATTTTAATTCAGAGAGAGCCCGCAAGAGAATATTAACGCCTTTGAAGTAATGGGCCCGATCCAGTCCGCCTACGAATAATATGCGCGGACACCCCGTTCGTTTGACAGAAGCGGCGGGAAAAAATTTGTCTGTTTCCACGCCGAAAGGAATTTCAATGAATTTTTCCGGATAGCTTCGGTATAAACGGGAAATTTGGCTGTTTTTAACGTAATCCAGACTGGCGCAGGTGACGAGTTCGGCTTTTTTAAAGAGGGAATTGCGGGTTAGCGTTGACGGCCAGCTTAATATTTTAGCCGGGCCGGGCAGGCCGAAAACGTCCATGTGGTAATGAATAAAAAGCCGGGGGTTTTTACCCCGCAGCAATTTTGTCAGCCAGACGATTTCCGCTCCCCCGAAGAAAGGATAATGAAGATAAATAATATCAAAGCTTTTTAGTTTACAGAAAAGTTGCGGAATAAAGGCTCCGTGACCGAATTTAAGCCAGGGTTTTAACCGAATAACCGCGGGATTCATTGCATTTTCTTTTTGACTGTTCACCGGGATAAATACTTTTACTTCGTGCCCCTGCCGCTGTAGAATCTGGGAATAATCTGCGGCCACCCGGCCTATGCCCCCGCCGTAAGGCGGATAAACGCAGACGATTTGCGCGATTTTCATATATTTAGAAGAATTTATACAGTAACAAAATTTAGCTTATTTAAAACGGAAATTTTTTCTTTCACGGTTATTGCCCACGAATATAAAAATCCAGTACCCCGGCCTCGCCTTGCGCAGCGGGGCGGGCAAATTTACGAATTACAAATGTTATTTTAATGCGTTTTAACTATATTCGTAATTTGTAAATTCGTAGCTGATTTGTAGATTCGTGGGTAAATACAGTTTGTAGGCGAGTAAACCGCTTTACTTTAAAATAAATTATTTTATCGGAGCGCGTAAGTGCTGTAAGCTATTTTCTATTATGTAAGGCAATGTTTCTGATTATTTTAGTGATATCCCTTTCGGTTTTTTCCAGACGCAGACGCAATTTGAAAACCAGGTAGAAAAGCATGGCAATGGCGACGTAAATCAGCACTTCTATGCCGCTGCCGGAAAACCCCAGGCCGGCCACTAGTTGATCAATCCATTTCAAGCTGATAATGGCGGCGGCGGCGATGAGCCAGAAAAACAGCCAGAACAGAAATTCATTGCCCCCGATTTGGTTTTTTTGTTTTTGCCAGAAAAGGCGGGCCAGAAAATAAGCGATAATAATCAGGGCGATAATTTGTTGAGTCATAGTGTTGGAAAATAAGTAAAATAAGAAAAATAAGTGAAATAAGAACAGGCAGATAACTGGAATCTGGAATTAGGAATCTGGAATCTAAAATTAGGGTATAAACACGCAAGGAACGAATGTGAAAAACCAGAAATAAGAATAAAATATAAAATTTATTAGTTTATTATCGCTGCGCTATTTATTGAATTTATTGAACCCAATAAACTAATAAATTAATAAACCAATAAATTAACTTCTGTTTTCTGTTTACCGTTGTCTGTTTTAGCCAAGCAGCTTGGCGATGATTAAATCCTTGATTATTTTTATGCCGCCGGAAAATTTTTGTCCGAAAGAATGATAAATAATCGTGACCGGCACTTCTTTGAATTTTAATTTATTAGCCAGGGTTTTCATTATGATTTCACTGCAATGGGCCATGCCGTCGTGTTCAATCGTAATTTTTTCGGCTGCGCTTCTGCTAAGAGCCCGAAAGCCGTTTTGCGGGTCTGTCAGAGGTGAATTAATGGTTAACTTGTTTACTATTTTCGCCAGCGGTATGATAGCATACCTTTTCAGCCGGGGCATGTTTGATTTTTTTCCCAAAAATCTTGAGCCGAAAACGATATCCGCTTCCCCTGATTTCAGGGGGGCGATTATTTCCTTTATTTCCGCAGGCAGAAACTGGCCGTCAGCGTCAAAGTGGATGATGATATCCGCCCCTTGGTTGAGGGCGTATTCGTCGCCGGTTTGCAGGGCCGCGCCTTGACCTCGGTTCAGTAGATGGGTCAGGACCGTGACGTTTTCTTCCCGGGCCAATTTTCCGGTCCGGTCAGCCGAGCCATCATCAACCACCACGATTTGATCTACTTGTGAACTGACGTTATTTATTACTTCTTGAATTGTTTTGGCTTCATTATAGGCGGGAATTATACAGAAGGTTCTCATAAAATAATAACATTAATATACGATCCGCCAGCTGGCGGGGCGAATGGTGTGTATTATATAAATTTTTTTATTTAATTTTAGGTAATATTTAGCAATACTGTCAAGGTGTTTAGTTTAAAATTATTGACAAATTTTACATTTTATGATATAAATATTTAATGGTTTGCGGTGATACCAACAAATCATCGCCGTTGGGCACTGGTGCCTGACGAAGTTCTTTAAAGGAGGACGAAATGGAAAGTGATAATTTGAAAAATTCTGATTTTTTATTGAATGTTTTGGAAGGCTTGAAGCCCAGGAAAAATATATCGGGTTTCAATATGTTGAAATTAGTCGCCGACATTCAGGAATTTTGCGCTATTTCTATCAAGAGGCTTATTGATGCACCAAAGAAAATTAGGGCAATTCCACTTGAAGACGATCGCGATGGATATGATACCAATATGCCGGCTATTTGGATTATTGAGGAATTAGTCAAAAAGCTTGGCAGAGTTGGACTTCATATTAGGTGCGCAATCAAAGTGGAAAATTCCATTTGTCTCGGCTGGCGTTTTGGTTGGCCTTATGATTTTACTGAGGATATGGATAGAAATTTTTCCATTGTCCATCAGTGTTTACCGCCGGGGTTTACTCTTATTGCAAGGGGTTATGAAGATCAAGAAAGCCGGGTTTATGATAGCTATGAAGAAGCCATCATGGAAGCTGGCTCGTCTGATTATGAATTCATAATCTGCACTCGGATGTCAATCAGGGAACTCCTTTTGGCCTTAAGTCCAGTGACCATTGATCAGTATAGTCAACCGCGAGTTAATCCTGAAAGGGAAAAGTTGTTAGCGCTGGATTAAGTTTACTTTATATTAATTTTTTAGTTTTCATTTCGTGTAAGACAGGGAAGTTTTTGATCTCCTTAGCAGGAGGATAAAAATAGCTATATTGAGCTTGTAAAAGTTTGCCCTGAAGCTTCTAGGGGATTAAGGAAGCATGCACGACCGCTTTTGTTTTATACATTAGGGGTCTTTTGCTTTTTGCAAACTTTACGAATAATTTTATATAAATATGTTAGCATATTTTTTAACATTGGATAATATTTTAAAAATATGCTATTTTACAGAAAATTAATAAAACGTAAAAGAGAAGGTTAAATGGTTGCAGCTTTCCCCCTGGCTTTAAAAGCCAAGGAGATAAGTTATACCGCACACGGGAGCGGAAGGAGCGGAAGGTTATATTGTAATTGAAAATAATGGATCTTGATCAAACAGGAGCCTTTTTCTTTTGGTGATATTTGTAATTTAATATTCGTAAATCGTGAATTTAAAATCGTCAATCGTCATTCCTCAGTCATTCGCATCACTTCTGCCACTGTGGTAACGCCGCTACGGGCTTTTAAGAGGCCGTCCCCGGCCAGGGTTGTCATCAGGTTTTGGCCAGTTAATTGTTTTCTGATTTCATTACCAAGAGCTGGCTTTAAAATTATGTTTTTTGTTTTTTCATTCATTTCCAGAGTTTCATAAAGCCCGATTTTTCCCCGGAAGCCGGAATGGTTGCATTGATTGCAGCCGCGGCCGGAGTAGAACGTTGCCGCGGCGGCATCCGGGCGGGTTAATTTACGGCCTTGGATGCAGTGCGGGCAGATTTTTTTAACCAGACGCTGGGCGATAATAAGGTTAAGCGCTGCCGTCAGTAAGGCCAGCGGCATGCCCATATCCCGCAGACCGAATAAAGCGGACAGAGCGTCAGCTTCCGGCCGGGCGGCCAGCACCAGCCGGCCGTTTAAGCCGGCCCGGACGGCGTCAAGGGCGGTTTCCCTGTCCGGTATTTCCCCAACCATAATGATATCGGCGTTTTGGCGCTGGAGCGCGTTCAGGCCGGCGCTGAAAGTCAATCCGATGGCCGGATTGATTTGCATTTGGTTGATGCCGGAGAGTCGATATTCAATCGGCCGTTCCAGGGTGGAAACATTCCTTTCTTTTTGGTTAAGAAGATTGAGTAGCGTGTAAAGGGTAGTGGTTTTGCCACTGGCGGCCGGGCCGGTTACCAGAATCAATCCGCCCCTTTTTTCTAAATTTTTTTTTATTATTTCTTGCTGTGCGAGTCGTAGCCCCAGTTGCTTTAGGGAAAGGGGCCGGATTTTTTCCGCTTGCGGGCTGATGATAATTTTTTCTCCGTCCGGGGTCGGAAGAAAAGCAATGCGGCTGTTAAAATCGTATCCCCGGTCCGTGATTTTTAACCTTCCTGCCCGGGGACGGCTTGCATCGGTTTCAAACCCGGTCAGAGTTTTTAGGCGGACGCCAAGTCCGGATTGGATGTTTTTATTTAGATTGATGGTGCCCCGCAGATCGCCATCGGTTTGGTAGCGGACGATAACGTTATTGTCTTCCGACTCAATTTGGATTTCGTCCGCTCCTTGATCCAGCGCGTAGGTTAAAATTTTATCAATGGTTTTCATAATTGCCGGGTTGGCAGTTGCTGCTTCTGATTTTTTTTCGGCCTCTGCGCTCGTTCCCCGGTTTCCGGCTGGATAACCGGAGTCGGTTTTTAAATTTTGGCGGTATTGTCTTAAACCGGTTTTGATATCAGCCGGAACGGTCAGATAGATTTTCGGCTCCAGGCCGGTTTTCATTTTGATAAATTCAAAAATAGTTTTTTGTTCCGGGTCAAGGGCGGCGATTTTTATTTCTTTGTCATCCTTGGCAAAAGCGATTAGATTATAACTGGCGGCAATCATTTCGGGTATACTTAATAAGACATCCGGGTCAAGGGCGGATATCTTCAGCCTGATGAAGGGGACCCGATAGTGGCGGGCGATGGCTTGATATAAAACCAAAGGAGCGATGATTTTTTCTGCCAGCAGGCAGTCAATGATTTTTCTTTTATTGTTTCGGGCCAGGCGGGCAAATCCAAGCATGTCTTCTTGGGAAACGGCATTGGTTTTTTCCAGGATTTCCCGGATTGTTTTCATTGATAGCATTATGGTTGTGGCATTTAAGCAGATAAGCAAAATTAAGACTAAGAAGTAAAATAAGTAAAATCAGAACGAGAAGAGAATTGGAATCTGGAATTGAGGTTATATTGCGGGATTATTGGGATGTTGGGGATTATTATGATGATTGGGGTCCGTTGTTTGCTTATTTTCTAATTATAACATAAATTTTTTCATCTAACCAAGGCGAAATCAGTCTTGGGGCCGCGCTTTAAAATTTGGCATAATTATGATAAGATGGAAGCAGGTCTGTCAAGCAGGCAAAATTTTATGTTTACCATAGCAAACATTTATGATAATTTTTATGAATTAAGGCAGGGCTTGTGCCAGGCGGTAAGCCGTATTGTCACTTTTGTTTACATTCGTCTTTATTTGTTGGTGCTGGCGGGTTTGAATTTGCTGTTTTGGTTAATAGCTTATCTGATTAACGTTAATGTCAGCCAGGATTTGATCATCCTGCATTATAACGTTATTTTCGGCGTGGATTTAATCGGCAATGTCAAAAGAATTTTTATCATTCCCGTTTTGAGTCTAGTTATTATTTTGATTAATGTTATGCTTTTGCTCGGGCTTTATCGGCATAAAGATTTTAAATTTATCTCCCATATTTTATTGGCCGGGAGCGTGGCGATTAACGTTTTTTTATTTATCGCCCTGATTTCGGTCTATCTCATAAATTTTTATGGTTGATTTTTATGTTATCAAAATTCTTTTTTTAGCCACTTTGGCTTTTGTGTTCGCGGTTGGCTGGACCCCGGTCTTGACTCATTTTTTGTATAAATATAAATTGGGCAAACAGATCAGGAATAACGGTTCCACCCCGATTTTTACCAAAATGCACGCGCATAAAGCCGGCACGCCGACTATGGGCGGATTATTGGTTTGGGTAACGGTTTTGGTTTTTAGTTTATTGTTTTTTTACCTGGCTAAAATTTTGCCTTGGGATATTTTTCCGGCGCTTGATTTTCTTTCCCGCCCCCAGACTTTGCTGCCCCTGGGCGCCCTGGTCGCCACTGCTTTAGTCGGCTTGGTTGATGATTGGCTGGATGTCAGGGGCAAAGGCCTTTTGGGCGGTGGCGGTTTAAGGATAAAGCACCGGTTAGTGATTTATACCGTTATCGCCCTGATCGGCGCCTGGTGGTTTTATTTTAAATTGAATTGGACGGTTTTGCATGTGCCTTTTTTGGGAAATTTTGAAATCGGCTGGTGGTATATTCCGTTTTTTATTTTTATCATCGTTGGCACCGCTTTTTCCGTGAATGAAACCGACGGTCTTGATGGTTTGGCCGGTGGTTTGCTCTTAATCGCTTACGCCGCTTACGGCGTTATTGCCTTTGCCCTGGAACGCTACGATTTGGCCAGTTTCTGCGGAGTGATTGTCGGCGCCTTGTTGGCTTTTTTATGGTTTAACATTAATCCGGCCCGGTTTTTTATGGGTGATACCGGCGCTATGAGTTTGGGCATTACCCTGGGTATTATCGCCATGCTTACCAATTACGCTTTATTACTGCCGGTAATCGGATTTTTATTTTTAGTGGAGTCGTTGTCGGTGATAGTGCAGGTGCTGTCCAAACGGTTGCGGCGGGGAAAAAAGATATTTTTATCTTCTCCCCTCCACCATCATTTCCAGGCCGTGGGTTGGAGCGAGCCGAAAATAGTAATGCGTTTCTGGGTGATTGGCGGGGTAACGGCCGTGATCGGCCTGGTGATATTTTTATTGGACAAGACTTTTTAATAAAGACCGTGTAAATTTATTCATCTTATGAAACATTCAATCAGGACCGGCTTTGCTTTTGGTTTGACTTCAGCAATTATTACCACCCTGGGGTTGATGGTTGGACTTGAGTCCGGCACTAAATCAAAATTAGTGGTAGCGGGTGGAATTATTACCATTGCCATCGCCGATGCCTTTTCTGATGCTTTGGGAATTCATGTTTCCGAAGAGTCAAAAAACGGGCAAAGCCAGGATGTTTGGGAAGCAACCCTGGTTACTTTTTTAACCAAATTTTTTTTCGCTCTGACTTTTATCATACCGTTGGTATTTTTTGCTTTGCCCCTGGCAGTGATAATAAACATTATTTGGGGGATAGCGGTTTTGGGAGCTTTAAGTTTCGTTGTGGCTAGAAGCAGGGGAGAAAAGCCGTTTTATATTATTTTTGAACATATTGTTATAGCCGTGATAGTGATAATAGTTACGTATTACGTCGGCCGGTGGGTGGCGTTGCAATTTGGTTAGGAGGAACATCCGCTGATGTCCATCGGGCGTTGCATATCAACGGCCTCCGTAGCTACTGCGGTTGAGGGGGCGGAGGGCTTAATACCGTCGTCTTATTTTAATTTATGACAACCCTGAAAGAAGCAATCAATAATTTAGTTAAGCCGAAAGCCAGCGAGCATGAAGGCGACAGGAATTTACTGGTGACAGTCGGAATTATTATTGTTTTCGGCTTGATTATGCTGTCCAGCGTTTCCGCCGTCGTCGCCTACGCTAAATTCGGGGACAGCTACCATTATTTCAAGCATCAATTGATCGGATTGGTTTTGGGCCTGGTCGCTTTTTGGTTTTTTTCCCGGGTTGATTATCATCGCTGGAAGAAATATGCTTTCGCCCTGTTGATTTTTTCGGTTTTGTTATTATTGTTGGTTTTTATTCCGGGGCTTTCGGCCCACTACGGCAAGGCGCGCAGCTGGGTTAACGTTTTTGGTTTTTCTCTGCAGCCCTCGGAATTCGTTAAGTTGACTTTTCTGCTTTACTTGGCGGCCTGGCTGGAATCCCGCGGCCGGCGTTTATCGGATATTCATCAGGGTATCGGCCCTTTTGTCATTGTTTTGGGCGTCATTGCCTTGTTGATGATTTTTCAGCCCGATATCGGCACCCTGTTTATCATTGCCCTGACTTCGCTGGCGGTTTATTTTGTCGGCGGGGGCAAAATCAGCCATATTTTGGTTTTGTTGATTTTGGGCGGACTGGCTTTTGCCGTCATGGTGCAGGTTAAACCCTATCAGCTGAATCGGTTTCGCTGCATGTTAAATCCGGATTTTAGCCCCGATGATGTCTGCTATCAGGTGAATCAGTCTTTGATCGCCATCGGTTCCGGCGGCTGGCTGGGGCGGGGGCTGGGAGAAAGCCGGCAGAAATTTATGTATGTGCCGGAAATTCAGGGCGATTCCATTTTTGCGATTATCGGCGAGGAAGTGGGTTTGGTTTTTAGTGTTTTATTAATAGCCGTTTTCCTTTATTTTTTCTACCGGGGTTATCTGATTTCCCGCGGGGCCCCGGACGGGTTCGGCCGGATTCTGGCGCTCGGAATCGTCAGCTGGATTACCATTCAGGCCCTGATTAACATCGGCGGGATGATAAATTTAATGCCGATGACCGGCGTGCCCCTGCCTTTTATCAGCTATGGCGGCTCAGCCATTATGTCGGCCCTGGCCGCTACCGGCATTTTGTTCAATATCAGTAAACAAACAAAATAGACGACAGACGACAGAAAACAGACAATTTCTATTTGTTTTGTTCTTGGCAATTAAAATAAGTAAAATAAGAAAAAATTGTTAAATTGTCCCGAGTACTCGGGATTGTTAAATTGTTGAGTGGAATCTGGAATTAGGAATCAGGAATTAGGTTTACCGATTAGTGGGCGGAAATCGGGATGAGGGATTAGTGAAAAATAAAAAACCTTACCGTTTTGAAGGGCAAGGTTGTTAATATGGACATTTCATTTCTGTTAATTCCATATTTTGTAATACCAGGAAAATCGGTTTAGAAGGCAATGCAATTTTTGACACAACCAGGCGAAGCGGCTGAAACCAGAGTATATCTTTTGGCGCACGGAGGTTCGGTTTAAAATAAAACTTATTAACGCGAACGCCAAAATTGCAGTTATGATGGCGGCCATGGATATATGCAGGATAACATAAACATTGGACATTAGATATTCAAGAATTATTGCAAAAATTTCCAGAACCGTTAATGTTCCCAGCAAGGAAAAATTAATCAACTTATTATACAGAGGTTTTTTTTGGCTTAAAGATAGAAATATAGGCAAGATAGGAAGACAGTAAAAATACACAAGTTCGAATTTAACTTTTTCTATGGGGGGGTGGATGTCCAAAAGTGAGGCCAACAGCGGGATAAACAAGATGAATATCAAAAAGACCAAGAGGGAATATAAGCCGAATTTTATGCCTTGGAGAAAATTATTATTTAGCTGTGCGTTTAATTGCATGTTTATCCTCCGTTTTAGAGATTGATATTTTAATCATTTTAAAGAGCCTGATATTAAAATGGTAACAAAGCTTAACAAAAAAATCAAGATATTTTTAACCGGCGGCGGCACCGGGGGGTCGGTGTCACCTTTGTTGGCAGTGAGGGAGGAGCTGGAAAAAAAGGGGGGGGTTGAATTTTTATGGTTGGGAACGAAGAATGGAATTGAAAAAGAGATGGTTAAGAAAGCCGGAATTGAATTTCGGGCGATTGTTGCCGGCAAATTTAGGCGTTATTGCAGTTGGAAAAATTTGCTCGGCCCGTTTTTGATCATTATTGGTTTTTTCCAGTCTTTATGGATTATTTTGCGCTGGCGGCCGGCTTTGGTAATGAGCGCGGGCAGTTTTGTCAGCGTGCCCGCGGTTTGGGCGGCCTGGTTTTTGGGCGTACCGGTTTTGATTCACCAGCAGGACGCGCGTCCCGGTTTGGCCAACCGCTTGATGGCGCCTTTTGCCAATGTCATCACCGTAACTTTCAAAGAGTCGTTAAAGTCTTACGGTAAGAAAGCGGTTTGGACGGGAAACCCGGTCAGGCGTAGCCTGACAGACGACAGACGACAGACGACAGACGACAGGTTGAAATTAAGAGCAGATTTGCCGGTGTTGTTGGTGGTGGGCGGAGGAACCGGGGCGGCGGCGATAAATAAACTGGTTTGGGCCGGGCTGGACGATCTAACTAAAATTTGTCAGGTTATTCACATTACGGGGAAAAATAAGATACCAAATTACGAATTACATCCGCCAGCCGGCGGAACAAATTACGAATATTTTGAATTTTTAGAGGTGGAGAAATGGGCTGCGGCCTTGCGTTTGGCTGACGTAGTTATTTCCCGGGCCGGCCTGGGTTTGTTGACCGAATTATCCTATTTGGCCAAGCCAACGATTTTAATACCGCTGCCGGATTCGCACCAGGAAGACAATGCCCGTATTTTTAAGGAGCGGGGGGCGGCGCTGGTTTTGGACCAGAGAAATTTGACGGCGAGCGTGTTAGTTGATAAAGTCAAAAAATTGTTGGCTGACAATGTGTTACGTAGCAAGCTACGTAACAATATCAACAAAGTGATAAAAAGGGGAGCGAATGAGAAGATGGTGAAAATCGTGAAAGAAGTAATAAGTAAGAAGTAAAAAGTAAGAAGAATATGGATTTAAGTAAAATTAAAAAGGTATATATGATCGGCATCAAGGGCGTGGGCA
>CAYNBD010000019.1:0-14569 GCA_964395755.1 uncultured Gammaproteobacteria bacterium | reverse complement strand
CCCAGCCGCAAAATGCCAACGATTCTAAGCAAATTATCCAGGGTAAATTTATTTTTTATCTTTTCCAGTTTCTCCAAAACCACTCCGTGCTGGATTAAGTCCACCTGGCCCAGGTTTAGCAAAATCAAATCGCGCGCCAACCCGCGCCAAATTTCCACTGTTTCCGCGGCCGCCTCCGCGGCCTCCGGGCCGGCAATTTCGCGGGCGCTTAACTTAGCAACGTTTTCCCAGCGTTCATTAACGTCCTGATTTATAAAATCAAGAAACATCCCTGCTTGAGCAAGATAATTTTCAAAAAAATTTTTATTTTCCAGAAACTTTATCGCTAAAGCCGGCCGGCCCAGGCACAAACGGGATAAATTTTTAGCCATGCTTCTGGACGCTCCGCGCTCTTTGATCAAATAATCATAAATAACATCGGCTTTAACCGGATAAAAATTCAAAATCTGGCTCCGGGAAACAATCGTGGCCGGCAATGATTCCAGGCTGGAGGAAATTAATATGATTACCACCTTGTCTTTCGGCTCTTCCAAAATTTTCAACAGAGCATTGGCGGCTTCCGCGCTTAAACTGTCCGCTCCCTTGATAATACCGATTTTGTAAGTTCCCAAAAATGAGCTTAAACCCAGGGTTTTAATTAGATCCCTTACCCGATCTATGGAAATATTCTTTTTGCCCCTGTCCTTTTTTAATAAATGATAATCACCGTGGGTGATGGCCAAAGAATCGGATTCTCGGTTCGCGGCGGTTGGGGCCGCCAACTTGAACTGTAGGCAGGAAGAGCATTGCCCGCAAGGCAAAGCCGAAACCTCTTCCCGTTTTCCCTGGCAAAGCAGGCTTTTGGCAAAATAATCGGCTACCGTGGTTTTACCGAGGTTATCCGGACCTAAAAAAATATAGGTATGGGCCAAACGATTGTTGACCATACTGCGGGATAAAAAATCAATAATATGACTATTGCCCACCAGGGGCCAGTTAAATTTTATGTTTAATCCTTTGGTAATCATGCTTAAATTATAACATCATCGCCCCCGGCTGTCCACCTTGATTTTTATTGCAAATTCTGTTAAATTACAAGCACATTGCTTAAAGAGTTCATAAAGTTATAAAGTTAAAAGTTATAAAGTTATTGTTTAAAAAATCTTTCTTTATGATTTCTAACTTTATAAACTTTATAACTTTCAACTTTATAACTATTTTATAACTATGAATAACAAATTTAAAAAAATTATTCTTTTAGCCGGCGATATTGTCATGCTTTACGTTGCCCTGTATTTAACCTTGGTAATCCGCTACGGCGGCCAGCCGACGGCAGAACTTTGGCAAACCCATGTCGGCCCGTTTAGCCTGGTGTTTATTGCCTGGGTTTTAATTTTCTACATCGCTAATTTATATAACCTAAATTTGGCCGTCAACAACGCTCGGTTTTTCCAGCTTACCGGCCGCAGTTTGGCTATTGCCGGCCTGCTTTCAATCGCTTTTTTCTACTTAACCCCCCAGATAACAATCGCTCCGAAAAGAAATATGTTAATTTATGTTGTTGTCTTCGCCGTTTTGTTTTTCCTGTGGCGGCAATTTTTTAACTGGTCGCTAAAATCGTATCTGCCCAAAAATAATATCGCCATCATCGGGTTTAATAACCAGGTTAAAGAACTTGTCCATGATTTAAAACAAAAGCCGCACCTGGGATACAACATCGCTTTTATAATTGACGGCCAAAATACGGAACGGGAGATAAACGGCATTCCCGTTTTCCAAACCATTGTTGATTTAAAAAAGCTGATAATAAAAAATAAAATCACTAATCTTATCTTGACTTCCGACCCGCGCCAATCGGATGAATTGCGCGCCGCCCTTTTCAGCTGCCTGCCTTTAAAAATAAATTACATCAGCCTGCCCAATTTTTATGAAACCATTATGGGTAAAATCCCGCTGGAGTCCATTAACCAGATGTGGTTTTTGGAAAATTTGACCCGGGGCAAACAAAAATTCTTTAACGCCATAAAACGCGCTTACGACTTAATATTGGCCCTGATTATTTTAATCATCGCCCTTCCCTTTTTCCCGCTTATCGGTCTCGCAATCAAATTGGAAAGCCGGGGCCCGGTTTTTTATCTGAGCGAACGGCTGGGAAAAAACAATAAAAAATTCAAGTTGATAAAATTCAGGACCATGCGGGAAGAAAATAATAGCCGTGATTTTACCAAAAAAGATGACGCCCGCATTACCGCTTTCGGCTCCTGGTTGCGCAAAACCAGAGTTGATGAAATTCCCCAAATGATTAATATCTTGCGCGGGGAAATCGGTTTCGTCGGGCCGCGGCCGGAAAGACCGGAACTGATCGCGGAGCTGGAAAAAATCATTCCTTTTTACCAGGAAAGAATGCTGGTCAAACCCGGCATCACCGGCTGGGACCAAATTTCCGGCGAATACCATTCTCCCGCCCGCGCCGATACCCTAAAAAAATTGCAATATGATCTCTTCTATATAAAAAACCGGTCAATTTACCTTGACCTGTCAATTATCCTAAAAACCATTGCCACGGTTTTAAGCAAAGGGGGAAGATAGAATGATGGTTACAAAAGTCCGTATTCGGCTGCAATTTCCAAATTTCGCTGCAAAAAAGGCTTTTATAACCATCTCAATTTAAATTAACTTTTTCTTTTCCCCGCCAACCCTTGCATCGCCTTATTAATAGCATACAAAAAGATAAAAGGAATAATTGCTCTCTTGTCCCCGGCCTTAAATCTATAATGATAAATTTTTAACCAATTTTGCAGGCGTTGTCTGACAGCCATCAAGCCTTGATACTTTTTGGTAAATTGATAGATGCCGGCGGCGATGATGCCGGCATCTGTTAATCTTTTTAGTTCCGCGTCGCGGCTGGCTATAATATGATTCAAGGGTAAAGTTACTATTTTCATTCCTTTTTTAATTATTTCAATCACTAACGCCTTATCTTCCGAGGTCGGCAACTTCTCGTCAAAACCCCCGACGGCAAAAAACAAATCTTTTTTGATTACCAAATTAGAACCGCCGGCCCCGGGATTTTGCACTAATAGTTTTTCAATGGTTATTTTACCGTGCGGATTTTTTTGCGCGACCAGCTTACCGTTGTCATATAAATCTATCCGACTTAAAATGCATTGAGCGCCTTTATTAATTGCAACCAACGCGTTTTCCAAATATTTCCTATTCCATTGGTCATCATCATCCAAAAAAGCCAAATAATTACCTAAAGCGGCGCGAGCGCCAAAATTTCTGGCCCGGGAAGCTCCGGCATAGGGAGTAATATCATATATTTTTACTCTCTTTTTTATTTCCGCGGGCAAAGCAATCCGCTCTTTGCCGTTATTGACGATGATTATTTCATCCGGCGGAACCGTCTGGCCCAAAACGGAATTGACGGCCCGCAATAAAAATTCCGGGCGGTCGCAGGTGGGTATTATACAGCTTATTGGCATAATTTTTTCTCTATAAAACCAACTATTATGTTAATGAAATTTATATATTTCTTTTGTTTATATCTATTGTCCAGTTTTAAAAAGGCCAGGGCTTTTAATTCCTGGGCGGCCTTCCAGATTCCATAGCCGAAAAAATATTCGCGCGGAAATCTTATGCCGAATATCTCGCCGTTATGCTTTTCGCATTCTTGGCGCCAAACTTCAATCCAAGATCCGCCCTGGTCAATTTTTTTATCGTAAATGTAAAAATCAATTAAATCAAAATAACGGGAAGAACGGAAACTATAACGCGACCAATCAATAAAATATAGCTTATGACCGGCCGATAAAATATTATCACGGTTAAAATCGCCATGAGCCGAGGAACAGGGCATTTTAAAAGCATTTAAAAATTCTTCTAAACATCGGCGCTTGCCCGGAACGTATTTTAAAACAAACAGTAAAAAAACATCCGCCGGCAACAAAAATTTTATTTTCTCCGGCTTCCAGGACGCGGAATCCGCGAAAGCCCGATGAAAATATTCCTCAATTAAATGATCATCACCAATGACCGGGGATAAACACGAAGTTGCCGGGCAGCCGAAAATATATTTGTAAGCCAATAAATAATCGGAAAAATGGGAGTCGGCCCCGGCTTCCCGAAGGCGCTTTCTTTCCGCACTGACTTCCCGGCGGCTGCCCGCCGAATACGGAATTTTGATTATCCGGTTTCCCAGCTTTAAAACACAGGTTTTATTATCCCGTTTTGTTATCTTAATAAACATCTTATTGCCTGATAAATTTTATTAAACGAATCTGCAATTGATATGTCTGTGTCAACCGCGACCGTCCGATCGGGAAACCGGTCCCGGGCGCGATTGCATCTCTTAAATTCGGCCAAAAATTTATTATAATCGCCCTCTTTCTTCCTAGACCAGAGAACTTTCGGATCCCCGCTTAAAACAAACATAATATCAGGGCGGGGCAATAAAAAATAAATTAAACCTAGTGATAAACGCCGATAAATTTTCTGCCAGGGGATGAAACCGCCTTGGGCCGGCAATTCTTTGGGGAGGGGGTAGCGGTCAGCTATGATTATGCCGTACTTGGCCTGTTTTTTAGCCCGCAAATAGCGGGCCCAAAAATCAAAAGGCAGAAATAAATGAAACAAGAAAAAACGTCCCCGGTTAAGGAAATTTCTTAGCAGTCTATTGGAAAAATTAACTTTATTATCCAAACGGCCGATAAATTCAAAATAATAATCTTTCCAGCCAAAGTAAACCTGATTCTTAAAAACGGGGGAAACTGCTTTTAGTTTATTAATCAGGGTGGTTTTGCCCGCGCCATCAACCCCGACAAACGCGATTAATTTCAGCGGCAGGAATAAATTTCTGTATTGGCATAGCCTGATTTTAAACTTTTGCCATAGTCTGCGGGCGTTATTGCCTGACTGATAACGACCGTAAGTCTTGCCCAGGCTCTTGGCCAGGTTGACATAATATTCCGGACGGAAAATTAAGCTGTCATCCTTAGTGATTTTTAATAATTCGTGATACATTAAATCACCGAAGTCAGTCCGAACAACTTCTAAAAAATTATCAACCGGCCCGCACCTTTCCCATAAAAGTTTAATCTGAACAATGTTTTTTTTATCAATGTTATTTTTTTCCAGGACTAAACGCAATAAATATAAAACCAAGCCATGGGCTGCGTGAGGGACAAATAAACACCCCGCCTCCAGCTGCCTTCTTTTTAATATAACCTCTATATCAATTCCGGAGAATAAGTGACTCTGAATATCCAGCATATAAACTCGCTGCCGGCTATCACTCACTTTAAACATGCCCCAATGTCCCCGGTCCGGGCGCGGAATAAATCTCTGCAACCAATCGTTCTCAAGCAGCAGCTTGGCTGTTTTGCGCCTGTCGTCCGGATGAATAAAAATATCTATGTCATTTTCCAGATTTAAATTACTGACCGGTAAATAATTCCTTAGTACCAGATAGCGGATACCGGCTTTGTTCATGGCCAAAAAAATATTTTTTAAATCAGGGTCAAGCATATTTTTCTAACAATAACCTCTTCATCTCTCTTTTATAAACCCGCCAAAGATTATCCATGTCATCCCCCCTGCCTTTTTCCCAAACCGTTTCATATTTAAAATCAAAGCCGGTATCGTAAACCGCCGCTACATAATTTTCCAGTCTGCGTTCGTATTCAGGAGTATCTAAATCAACTTTCAAAACCTCTTTAATCTTTTTTGACAAAGTCGTCAAATCCGTATGCTTAAAGACATTCGGCATTTTTAAGGTTGTGCCTAAATTACCGAGCTGAATGGCCGGCTTTTTTAAAAAGGCGGCTTCAACCAGCGAAGTACTGTTAGGACTGATGATCATCTCCGCTCCCTTAATAACCTCTTCGCTGGAAATACGATAATCAATCAATTTTACGTTCGGAGTCCGGGCCACTTTTTCGATATAGGAAGGCGGGCGCAAATTGACCATGGCCGGATGTTCCTTAACCACCAGGGTATAATCGCCGGGGAGCGACATCGCCGCCTGACGGGCGGTTTCTATCTGGTTGTTAAAAAATTGCGCCACCACGTCAATGGTGGCTTCAGGCTGGAACTGCAGAGGGAAATAAACGTATTTTTTTATTTTTTTCAAATCATAATAATTAAAATGATCCATGAATTTTTTATACCTCTTTTCCGCGTAATGATCGCGTAAAATATATCGCGGCGGTTTATAATCCAAAACAATGCCGGTGCTGGCCTGGTAATTTTTTGACGGTCCTTTAATATACCAGCGCAAAACCTGCTTGTAAGGAGAAAGCTCGCGCCTGATTTTTAACGGCAACGGTATTTTTTTATCGGGATTAGCCGCATAGTCCGGCTGAATGAATTCCTGGCGAAATTTTTTGATGTACTCTTTGGCTCTATCCAAATTTTCGGTTTCGGCCTTTTTCGCGTTAAGTTCATCCACCCGGTCAAAAAACGGACCCTCGTCGTCAAATTCGCTGTAAGAAAAAATATAATATCCCCTGACTTTTGAGTCGGTCACCGCTACCATTTTGATTCCCCGTTTAGCGGCATAATGCCTAATGGCGATATGGGGATAAGAAATAATATTGGGGGCGATTATTATGTCGGGCCTAAACTGATCAAAAAAAATCTTGATGTATTTGTAAACGCCTTTCATATAATCGACCATGACCTCGTCCGCGACATTCTGCTTAAAACCGTAATAGTATTTATCCTTGTAAGAACGGGAAAAATTCCTAACGGCCATAATAATCGGCCAGACCGTATCTACGCCCAGTTGTTCACAAATTTCAGCTAAAGAATAATCGTCGTCACCAAGATATTTTTTCGGGTCGCTGACCACTTCGTCGTTACTGACTATATAATCGTATTTTACTTCCGTCTGCTTTAAAACAAACTCATGGGTCGTATTTTTAAAAGTCAGGGTGGCCAGCCTACAACCCTCGGCCTGCAGTTTTTTGGCTAAAAAATGGCCGATATTTATGGCCCAGCCGCGCTGCTGAAAAATTAAAATTCTTTTACCCTTAAATTCATTCATATTTTATTTATTTTTTAAAATAATTATATAATTAGGCGAATAATCACCGCTGGAAGGTAATTTGGAAGCGATCTTGTTAATAGGATGCATATAATCCGGTTCCTTGTTTTCCAAAGCGCACAACTTGGCGTAAACGACTCTGGAAATAATATAATAAAGGCTGCCAATATTTTCTGTTTTTATTACAGCGAAATTCCGGGCAGCAAAATCAAAAAGTTGCTTCTCCGGCATATAATAATTATGCCAACGTATTTTTATCGGCTGTAAAGCCAGGGAATGTCTTAGCTTGTTTAGACGCGCCAAACCTTCTCTGACATTTTCGCAGAGTATAATTCGCCCATTTTGCTTTAATACTTTTTTGATCTCCAGTAACGCCTTCTTCTGCTGGGCCCAGTTTTCCAAATTGATCAAACATCTTTCCGACACGACAAAATCGAACTTTCTTCCGACTAGATTAGACAAATTCAAAACATCGCCTACGATAAAATCTATTCTATTTTTTATTCCCGGCTTCTTTTTCGCCAAATATTTTTTAGCATATTTAATCATTTGCTCCGAATAATCAAGCCCGATAATATTAATGTTTGGATTCCGCTCGGCGAATTTAATCGTAGAATAACCATTGCCGCAACCGATATCAAGCGCGGATTTCCCATCCCGTAAACATTCGCTAATCCTGTCTATTTCCAGCCTCCGGTAATATGTATCAGGCGCGGTAGCCAAATCTGACTCTTTGAAGACAGAAGCCTGCTCATCCCAATATTTCTTTATTTTTTCTTTTTTACTTTCTTTTGCTTTGGGCATAATATAATTATTTATAGAAATACTATAAAAAATATTTATTTAATCAGATTCCATTTTAAGGGAGTGCCTCTTTCAATGTCTGATTTGGCGACTTTACCGATGACCCGATCGTAAAATTTCGGCTTCAAGCCGTAGCCGGGCCGGATTGAACGGATGTTCTTGGCGGTAAATTTTTCTCCTTTTTTAATATCCGCTACGGCAAAAAGCGACCTTCTGAAAATTATATTCTCTGACTCGGCCTTGCCGACTTTATAAGCCGGCTTACCAATGGCTTTTTCCGTTTTGCGCACGGCTTCCACTAACTGTTTAAATTCTTGCGGCTCCAGAGAAAAGGCGGCATCCGGTCCACCCGCCGATCGGGATAAAGTAAAATGTTTTTCAATAATAACAGCCCCTAAGGCCACTCCCGCTATCGGCACGGCCATATCCAGATTGTGATCGGACAAACCGGCAATCACCTTGTATTTCCGGGCAAGGTCGGGAATGGTGGCCAGGTTCATGTCTTCCGGCCTGGCCGGATAAGAGCTGACGCAATGCAAGACCGCTACCTGGGGCGAGCCGCTCTCTTTCAGGGTCTTGAGCGCCAGCTTAATTTCCGCGGCCGAGGCCATTCCACGGGACATAATAACCGGCTTCTTGGTCCGGCCGATCTTCTTTAGCAGAGGCGTGTCCACCACCTCGAAAGAGGCCACTTTGTAAACCGGCACTTTCATTTTTTCCAAAAAATCAACCGCGGTATTGTCAAAAGGGGTGGAAAATAATACCAATCCCTTCTTCTCTGCATATTTTTTCAACTTCGGCTGCCATTCCCAGGGAGTATAAACTTTTTTATAAAGTTCATACAGGGTTTGGCCTCGCCAGGCCTTATTGACTTTAACCTGGAAATATTTTTTATCCGAATCAATCGTCATCGTATCCGGCGTATAGGTCTGTAATTTAACCGCATCGGCTCCGGATCGGGCCGCCTCATCGATTATTTTTAAAGCTTTCTTGAAATTATGAGCGTGATTACCCGACATCTCGGCCACGATGAAAACCGGCTGACCAGGGCCGATTAGCCTTATCCCTTTTGGCGTTTTAATTTTTATTGGCTGCATAAATTTAGTTTAACTTATAAGTTCCTTTTTTTATTTCCCCGATGCCTTTTTTCTCCCGCTTAATTCTATCCTTCATTGCTTCGCTGTTATAAGCGAGCTTAATAGCGCCTTTCCATTTCTTAGGGTTGTCTCTTATAACAATCCGTTCGGCTGATATCAATTTTATTGCTTTGTCGGAAAACAAACTGGTCAGTTTACGATCTTTTTTAATCAACTCCTTTATTCGCGGTAAATGCCATTTGTTGGAAATAACAGTAACATCTCGCAGCTGCATTTTATCAATAATCTTTTTCAGTTTTTGTAATTGTTGCCAGGTGTTATCAGAATTATCTTCTTCTATAATTTCACTTGCGGGCACGCCTAAATCAATTAATTCTTTTTTTAAAACTTCGGCTATTGTCGGAGCATTCGGAATATTGCTAAGCTGTCCCCGCCCACCGGAAACGATTATTATCCGCGGATTATCTTTATATAGATAACTCGCGGCCAAGACTCTTAGCCGATCGCCGGAAACGCCAAAATTATCGCCTTCGTTAAAATTCGTGGTCCGCCATTTCCCGCTTTTATCTTTAATCAAACCTCCGCCTAAAACAACTATCGCTATATCATCTTCTCGTTTGCCCGTTGTCTTGCTTTTTCGTTTTTGAATTTTCATCTTACTTTAAATACGGGCTCAATCGGCTTGCCCAGCAGGGCCTGCTTTAATTTTTTGCCCTCAATTAATCTTTTCAACTTCTTAAATACTTTGTCATAAGTTTCAAGCAGTCTGTCAATGTCCGCTTTTTTATGGCTAAAACTAATATTATGCTGGCCGAACCATAAAAATCCCGCCTGTATTATTTCCTGTTGCATAAAACTTTTTATCTCAAAACCGCTGTAACCGGCGACGTCTTTGACTATCATAACCTGCCAGCAAGGCTTGCCCTGGAATTTAATGATTTCGCCTAAGCCGTGTTTCTGCGCCAGACGATTCGCGTTTTTCTGCAGGTAGCCGCCGAGCTTCCAAATATATGTTAGTACCCGCTTTTTTTCCATTTCTTTGATGGTGGCAATGGCGGCGGCCAATGACAGGGCTTCACCCCCGAAGGTGAAAGAATAAAATATGTCGGAAACGAGTTTCATGTACTTTTTTTTACCCACTAAAGCGGAAATCGGCATGCCATTAGCCATTGATTTTCCGAAAGTAGCCAAATCAGGGGTGACCTTAAACAATTTTTGCGCTCCGCCCAAACTGTAGCGAAATCCAGTGATCACTTCGTCAAAAATAAGCAAAGCGCCATGTTTATGAGTTAAACTTTTTACCTTGGCCAAAAAATTATTTTCCTGCTCAACATAATTCATCGGCTCCATGATTACGGCCGCAATTTTATGCTTTTTTAATATCAGCTCAAGCGATTTTATGTCATTATAATTGAATTTATGGATTAATTTTTTTGTGCTTGCCGGAATACCCAAATCTCTTGTGGTTGAAGCTATATACCAATCATGCCAGCCGTGGTAACCGCAGGCCGCTACGTGTTCGCGGCCCGTAATCGCCCGGGCTAACCTGATAGCGCCGGAAGTTACGTCCGAACCATTCTTGCCGAAACGCACCATTTCGGCGCAGGGAATATGCTTAATTAATAGCTCGGCCAGTTCATTTTCCAAAGGGCAGGGCAGGGAGAAGACTATTCCTTTTTTAAGCTGCTTCTTAATTGCCTCATCAACCGCTTTATATTGATAACCCAATACAACCGGCAAAAGACCGTTTATCATATCTACATATTCATTGCCATCAATGTCCCAAATTCTTGCTCCTTTTCCTTCGGTGATAAACAAAGGGGCCTGTCCCTTAACATATTGAATATAACTTTTAGAAAAAGTCTGGGTGGCCAGGGGAATATTTTTTTCTACTTTTTTTAGAAAAGCATTGCTTTTGGTAAATTTCCTTCTCATAGATTAAATTTAAGTTAATAAAGTATTATTATAAAATTGATTTTTATTATATAATAGATATATAAATATGTAATCTATATGACTTGGCAAATTTTAATCTCGATAAGAATATTGATAGCCGACATTCTCCATACCATCCTTTTCAAAAAAGCGGCTGATTCACCCTATAAACTAAAACAACAGTTCTGGATTTATTCGTTTTGCGTCATTCTGGCGGCCGGATTTTTTTTGTACGTAAAAAATTCTACTTTTTCTTATTCCCTCTTATTCATCGTCGCCTTGGGCATAATAAATAGCTTGGCTTTCTTTTTTTCTTTAAGGGCTATTAATATCAGTCAAAGCAAATCGGCAATCTTCGCTTTTGGCGACGATTTTATCGCGATAATCCTGGGCTATATATTTCTGAATGAATTACGGTTTATTAACTTAAATTTAGCCATTGGCATATTATTGTGTTTTTTAGCGGCCCCTCTGTTTATAATTGGTTCAAAAAAATCTGCGCCGGAAAAATCCCAGGAGACAAAAAAATTATTAATTTTGGTGCTCGGTTACAGTTCTATTTGGGGCTTAGTCGTCTTTTTGATGCGTTATTTCGCCCTGGAGGGATTACCTCTGGCTGAATTCGGACTCGGCTGGTATTTTGGCTCCTGGTTGGGAGCGATCTTTTTCCTTTCCCGAGCCAAAGAAAAAGAGCGTCATGTTAAATTAAAATTCAGAGAATTATTAAACGCTTTCGGAATAGCAATTTTTACCTGGTCTTCAATTTTACTGTCATTTTCGGCCCTAAAATTAGCTCCTTTAACGGTGGTGGAACCGCTTTTATTCGTCAGCGCAATGATTTTCCCGGCCCTAATTGGATTATTCATTTTTAAGGAAATCAAAGAAATAACGGTCACGGAAACTATTGCTATTATAACTGGCTTAGCGGGAGGAGTTATTATCGCCCTGAATTTCTAATTATTGCGCGGTCATTCCTCAATGATTTCAAATAGCCCTCATTCCTGATAATATGCATGTTCTTGAACATTATTTGCGGATTTTTTGTCAACAAAGAAATATAATCCAGATAACCGGCCTGCAAACGGCTGTTTTTTATTAAAAAACTTATTACCTCGAAATCTTCTTTTTCATCTACGGTTAATCTGAAGTGGGACCAGTCATTCGCGGCGGCAAAATTTCCTTTCCTGAATTTTCTACTTTTCTTAATATAAGGAGTAACATGTTCTCTTTCCGAAGATAATTTTGCTTCGCGGGCAGCCAGGACTAAAGCTTCTCTGGTAAAAATCTCTATGTCCATGCCGTCGGGAAAGGTTTCTTTTATTACATTGCTGACGTAATCAAAATTATTCTTTTCAAAAAAAGCGATTACCTGATCAACTACCAGGGGATCAATCAGGGGGCAATCACCGGTAACTCTAATTATGTTTTGATACTCCGGATAAAGCAAAGCACACCGATAATAACGATCAAGAACGTCATCTTCCTGCCCGCGAAAACAATCTATTTTGATTCGACGACATAAATTTTTTATTTTGTCATCCCCTCTTTTTACAGAAGTCGCGACCACAATTTTATCTATCCCTCTAGCCAATTTTAGCCGTTTAATTTCATATTCCAACAGAGTCATGCCCTTAACGATTTTTAACACCTTCTTGGGCAGCCTGGTAGATCCCACTCGGGCTTGAATTATGCATAAATTACGCTTCTTTTTTGTCATATTATTTTTTCAGTAAACAATATTTTAAAGTAGCGGTCGCTATTTCCAAATCATTGAATGTCTTTTGCTGTTTATTCACACAAGAAAAGAAATATTTTATTTCCTCAAGGAACATATTATTCTTGTCATAATTTTTGATTGCCGATACCTTGCGTCTTTTGTCTTTAGTATAATAGTAAACTATGTTCGCGCCGTCACTCCATTCTAAGTTACCATTTACGCCGATGATTTTACATTTTTGCGTACGGCTCTTTTGCAGATAATCACATTTCACCAAACCAAAAACATTATTTTTAAACTCAAAAGCTAAAATACTCATATCTTCCGTTTCAATCTCCAGGTCGCCGATTTTATCATAAATCATTTTTCTTTCCCTTGCCGGCGAAAAATCATTAAGCCAAAGTAGCATATCAACTTCGTGAATACCGGCATCAAGGGTCACGCCGCCGCCGCTTGATCTTCTGGCCGCATAATTTTTTCTGTAATCGGTGCCTGGCCGCCAAAAAGGCAAATAATGGCCGAATTCAAATTCTATTCTATATACCCGGCCTAAAAAATTTTTTTTCAGCAGACTTTTTATCTTCTGAATTGAAAAATGAAATCTCCAATTGCAAGCCACCATATTTATTATCCTTTTTTGCCGGCATATTTCTTGCAGCTTGCCCACGTCTTTAAGGTTATGTGACAAGGGTTTTTCGATAAACAAATGACAACCAGCCTCTGCCGCCATTAAAGCGTGCTTAATGTGAAGGTTGTTCGGACTGCAAATAAATACTATTTTGAAACTCTTTAGGCTAGATTTATTGATATTGTATACCGGATACGGAACAGCGGATATTTTAGCTTTATCCACATCAAAAACAGCAATCTTCTTATAACCCAAAGACTGTAAATTCCTATAATGCCTCTGGCCAATTGAGCCAAAGCCAATTATTAATATGGGAGTATTTTTATTAACCATAAAATTCTTTTATTTTATCACTAATATATTTTACATCCTTTTTTTCTAGGCGAGTGTGGATAGGCAGGGTTATACAGGTCGCATCGTACTGTTCACAAATAGACAATTTAAAATTTTTATAGCCATTTTGCCTGTAATAAGGATGGGAATAAACCGCGGGGTAATGAAGGTTTACTCCTATGCCTTGTTTTTTTAAGCAAACCGCCAGTCTGTTTCTATCGGCTGTCTTACGCGTTCTGATTACATAAATATGCCAAGCAGAATGATTACCCGGCAATTCAACGGGCAAAATTATTTGCTTAACGCTATTTAGCTCCTGCTCATACCATCTAACCACCTCATGTCTCTTTTTTATAAAGTCATCCAGTCTCTTTAACTGGCTTATCCCCAAGGCGGCCTGAATATCAGTCAAACGATAATTATAACCCAATTCAATCATCACATTCTTACCCTTTTTATCCTTGTAAATTCCGTGGCTGCGCAATAATTTTAATTTTTCATATAATTCTTTACTGTTGGTGGTGATTGCCCCACCCTCGCCGGTGGTAATTGACTTAACCGGGTGAAAGCTGAAAACCGCCATATCTGAATATTGACAACCGCCGACTCTATGGTTCTTATATTTACCGCCCAGGGCATGACAAGCGTCCTCAATAACTTTCAGCTTATACTGTTTGGCTATTTTAAAGATGGGGCCCAGATCGCAAGATTGGCCGGCAAAATGTACGACGGCTATGGCTTTGGTTTTCTGAGTAATTAATCCTTCAATTTTTCTTGCGTCTAAGTTATAAGTATCAAGTCTAATGTCGCCAAACACTAGCTTGGCTCCGGTAGCTAATAACATATTAGTAGTGGCAACAAAAGTATTGGGGGTGGTAATAACCTCGTCTCCTTTTTTTAAACCACCCGCTAAATACGCCAGGTGCAGAGCGGCGGTGCCGCTGGAGCAGGCAACCGCGTATTTGACATTACAATATTGAGCCAATTTTTTTTCAAACTCAATGACTTTTGGCCCCTGAGTCAAAAAATCG
>CAYNBD010000018.1:0-15525 GCA_964395755.1 uncultured Gammaproteobacteria bacterium | reverse complement strand
TGTTAAATAAATTACTGGGAAAATTTAGCAAAGATTTGGGCATTGACCTGGGCACGAAAAATACCTTGGTTTATACCCAGGACAAGGGGATCGTAATCAACGAGCCGTCGGTCGTGGCCGTTAATATGCGCACGGACGAAATTTTGGCTGTGGGCGAAGAGGCCCGGCGCATGGTCGGGAAAACCCCGGCCCATATCCAGGCCATTAAGCCGTTAGTGGATGGCGTAATTTCCGATTTTGAAGTGACGGAGAAAATGATTAAATATTTCATTGACAAGGTGCACAGCGAGAATTTTATTTTAATGCCCCGTCCGCGCATCGTGATCGGCATTCCCTTAGACATTACCGAGGTGGAGAAAAAGGCGGTGGAAGACGCGGCCAAGTCAGCCGGCGCCCGCCAGGTTTATTTGATAGAGGAATCAATGGCCGCCGCTATCGGGGCGCGGTTGCCGGTTTCCGAGGCCCGGGCCACGATGGTGGTGGATATCGGCGGCGGTACCACGGAAATCGCCGTTATTTCCCTGGGCGGAGTAGTGACCTGGAAATCATTGCGCCAGGCCGGCAATGCCATGGATAATAATATTATTGAGTATGTGCGGGAGGAGTTTAGCATTTTAATCGGCGAAAACGTGGCCGAGGATGTCAAGATAAAAATCGGAGCGGCTACTCCCCTGAAAGAACCGATGGAAATGGAAGTCCGGGGCCGGGATTTAATTAATGGTTTGCCCAAAGCCGTTACGGTTAACGATGCTCAGATCAGGGAAGCGATTCATAAAACCATTAATCAAATTATTGATAATATCAAGGTTACCCTGGAGACAACTCCGCCGGAGCTGGTGGCTGATATTTATGAACATGGCATATTTTTGACCGGCGGCGGCGCTTTGTTGCGCGGTTTGGACAAAGAAATCGCTCAAGCCACCAAAATTCCGGTCAGGGTGGCTGACGATCCTTTGACCTGCGTGGTCCGGGGTACCGGCATTTTGCTGTCCGATCCGGAATTGTTGGACAAAGTGATTTCACCCGGACACGAGGAGTTATAGAGTATTATTTTATTGGAATAAATACGGAAAAAATGAAGGCAGGTAATAAGAAAAATAAGTGAATACCGTTAAAATTTCTAAATTATAATTTCTAATTCCTAATAAAACGCCTAATTTAAGAATTTCTAATGTTAGAAACATTTATTATTTAATCATTTGGTATTTGAAATTTTATTAGAAATTATAATTTAGACAATTAGACATTCTAATTCCGCCGTCTGTTTTTTTTGTTTTAAATTAATTGTTTTTTTAGAGCGTGTGGCCACCATAATAATACTAGAGCTATGATTAAGTTTGAAACCAGAAGAATATTTATGTTTATGGCAGTAATCGGGCTGCTTATTTTTTTGCACTTTGTTAAAATTTTAAAGCCGGTGGAAAATGTAATAATTTCCATTCTTAATCCGATTTCTTCGGGAATTTATTCCGTCAGTTCCAATTTGCGGATTGCTTATAATGAACAGACCAATAAGCGGGATTTATTAAATCTTTTAAACGAACTGGAAGCAAGAGTGGAAGAGTTAACAGCGGAAGAGGCCCGTTTAAAAGCGGTTGAGGACGAAAATACGATTTTGCGCCAGTATTTGAAATTTTTTAACAATCAGGCAACCGATTATGTTTTAGCCAACGTGCTCCATGAAGAGGATGATATAGTGATTGATAAGGGTGCGGAAGACGGTTTGCGTCCGGGTTTGGCGCTAGTAGATAGCCATGGCATCATCGTGGGCAAAATTGCGGCCGTTAAGGATAATCTAGCCAGAGTTTCCCTGGTGACCAGTCCCGAATGTAAATTAGCGGCTTCGGTTCAGGGCGAGAGCATGACGATGGGGGTGGCCGAAGGAGAATTGGGCTTAACCATCAAGATGAATTTTATTCCCCGAGCTGAAAATATAAATAGCGGTGATATCGTCGTTACTTCCGGCCTGGAGCAAGATATTCCCCGCGGTCTGGTTATCGGCGAAATTGCGCAGATTAACCAGGACAGCAATGATATCTGGCAGAGCGCGGTTATTAAATCAGCCGCTGATTTGGATAAATTAGTGATTGTGTCGGTATTGTTGCCGTAGAACGGGGGATTGGGATAGACGCGAAAAAAGAGAAAAGACACCGTTTAATTTTCAATTATCAATTATCAATTTCCAATCAATTTTCAATTTGTCAATTTATCAATTAATTCATTGATTGAGAATTGAAAATTGAGAATTGAAAATTGGGAGTACCGTCTGCTATTCACTTAATTTAGTATTTTATTATGTATTCTAAGATTTTTCTAAATTCTATTTTTGCCTTGGCTTTGGTAATATGCCAGCTGGCCTTTATCAGCGGTTTGCCTTGGTGGTTTAGCAAAATCAATCTGATTTTAGCGGTTTTGGTTTTTATTTTGGCTTTAAGGGATTTTAAGACCGCCGCCGTTTGGGTAATCGTAATCGGATTTTTGCTTGATTTATATTCTTTTCTGCCCTTCGGTTTTTATTTAGTCGGTTTATTTTTGACTTTGTTGCTGGCCGATTTTTTGTTAACCGGTTTTTTTACCGATCGTTCTCTTTATTCTTTTCTGGCTCTGATATTTTTTTCTACGATTTTTTATGAATTTTTTTTGAATTTAATGATATATTTTGGAAATTTTTTTTCGGAAAGAGCGAATTTTTTTCTTTTAGAAAAAAGTTTTTGGCTATCGGTTTCGGCTCAGATAATTTTGAATTCGATAACCGTTTTTTGCATTTTTTACGTCATTAGTTTTGTAAGCAAAAAACTAAAGCCGGTATTTTTAATTAGAAACAAGAAATAAATTTATTGAGCAATAAATTTCGTACCAAAATTTAATGTTGCTTTTCAGTGTCCTGGTTCAATCTAGACACGGAAAGAACGAAAAAATACGCGGGTAACGAATGCGCTTTTAATCATCGGATTTATTCCGGCGGGAGTGGATTTTTGCCGGCGGATGTTAAATATTTAATCAATATGTCGCCCAAAAGCAAAAACATAAAAAACGGGAAGAGCAATCCTTTTGTAATTCAGGAAGGCAAAATGAGGGCTGGGCAATTAAAGGGATTTTCTTATCGCAAAAGCTGGACCGAAGACTCTCTGCTTGCCAACGGCAACCAGGGGGAAACCGTGGGCAAAACTTTTAACGCCTTCAGATTAAAACCGATGGCGGTGATAATTTTTCTTTTTTTATTTCTGTTGCTCGGCCGCGTCGCCTGGCTGCAGATTATCAAGGGCAGTTATTACTATTCCCTGGCTGAAGGCAACCGGATTAGGATAGAACGGATTGAAGCCAAAAGAGGAGTCATTTATGACCGTAATAAAAATCTTCTAGCCGGAAACACAGCCAATTTTTTGCTCTATCTTATTCCGGCGGATTTGCCCAACGATGAATCGGAAAAAGACAAGACCGTCAATCGTTTAAATGAAATTTTGCCCGCCATCTCGCCGGCTGATTTAAAACAGAAGCTGGCTGGGATAAAGTCCGGGTCGTTAGAATCGTATCAGCCTTTGTTCATAGCCGACAACATTGAATATGATAAAGCCATGTTGCTTTATTTGGAGTCCGAATATATGCCTGGCGTGGTTTTATCCAATCAGGATCGGCGTGAATATGACCGTTATGACAGCTTATCGCTCTCTCACGTTTTGGGTTATACCGGGAAAATTAATGAGGAAGAATTGGAGAAATTCGGCAGCGAGTATTTGCCGATTGATTACATCGGCAAGACCGGAATTGAATATTTTTGGGAAAATGAGCTGCGGGGCAAAAATGGCAGCAAACACATTGAGGTTGATGCTTTAGGCAAGGAGAAGAAGGTAATCAGCAATGTTCCGGCCGAAGACGGCCGTAATCTGGTTTTATCCCTGGACATAGAACTGCAGAAGAAGACGGAAGAAATTGTTTCCGCCCACCTTAATCAGCTGGATTTGAGCAAGGCGGCCGTAGTGGCCATGAATCCCGAGAACGGGGAAATTTTATCTCTGGTCAGCCTGCCCGCTTATGATAATAATGTTTTTGCCCGGGGCATAACCGCGGACGAATACAGTGAACTGGAAAATAATCCCGACAACCCCTTTATTAACCGGGCGATTGCCGGCGAGTATCCTTCCGGTTCAACCATCAAACCGATTATTGCCGCGGCCGCTTTGGAGGAGGGAATTATTGATGAACGGACAACGATTAACAGTACGGGGGGCTTAAGAATAGGACAGTGGTTTTTCCCTGACTGGAAAGCCGGCGGCCATGGCCTGGTTAGCGTCCGCCAGGCGCTTGCCTGGTCGATCAACACTTTCTTTTATTTTATCGGCGGCGGTTACGAAAATTTTAAAGGCTTAGGCGTAGACAGAATCGTGAATTACGCCCGTAGTTTCGGTTTGGGTGCCCAAACCGGCATTGATTTATCGGGTGAAGCCAGCGGTTTTTTGCCCACCCAGGAGTGGAAGGAAAAAACCAAAGGCGAACCCTGGTATATTGGCGATACTTACCATTTGGCCATTGGCCAGGGTGATGTTTTGGTTACTCCTTTACAGGTGGCCGATTATACTTCGGTATTTGCCAACGGCGGTAAATTATATCGTCCCCATTTGGTTAAACAGGTCTTGACCGGCAACGATAAGCCGGTGGGCGACGTTGAAAATAAGCCCATCAGGGAGAATTTCATTGACAGCCACAATATTGAAATCGTGCGCCAGGGCATGCGCCAGACAGTCACCAGCGGCAGCGCCCAGAGTTTGCAGGCCGTGCCGGTGGCCGTGGCCGGCAAAACCGGCACTGCCCAATGGTCAAGCAAAGAAAATCCGCATTCCTGGTTTACCGGTTTTTCCCCCTATGACAACCCGCAAATCGTAATTACCGTTTTGGTGGAAAAAGGAGGCGAAGGCAGTGATATCGCCGTCCCGATCGCGCGGGAAATACTGGAATGGTATTTTGGTGAACGCGCGAAATAAACAAAAATACCACGCTTTAAAGCAACACAGATCACAGATAAATAATTTTTGGTTCCATAACCGCTAACTGTTTATCTGTGATCTGTGTTTTTTTTGTTTCCGTGTTTTCCACCTTGACTTTTTGGGCGAAGATAGTAGAATAAATAGAAAAATACAAGGAAGGGAGGTTAAAGGGGGTTGTTCTTTTTATAATTGTTATATTTTAGACGAGTTTTTCGGTTTTCCTATTAATATGGATTAATTGAGAGGAGAGAATATGGACGAATTAGAAATTTATCAAGGGTTATATCCGGGAAGATTCAATGGGTCAGCACCAACAGAACCGATTGTTGGCTATACTTTACGCGAGGTCAGAATAAATCCGGTCCATTCCAATGTCGAGCCGCATGAAGTGGATTTAACCACAAGCATTGGTCCAGTAAAACTCAATTTACCTCTCCTTAGTGCAGCCATGGATACGGTTACCGGCCCTGATATGGCTAAGGCAATGTTTGAAATTGGGGGTTGCGGAATAATTTATCGGACTAAAAAACCAGAACAGCAGCTGGAGTGGCTTAAGCAATCTTTAAGGCACCGACCTTGCCTTGTTTCGGAACCAAAATGTCTTTTTCCCACTGATGCCGTAGAAGACGCCAAAGACATTCTTGATCAGTTTGATTTTAGCACTATCCCAGTTGTAACCAAAAGAGGCGGTTTGTTAGAGGGAATATTGTTTACCAGGGATGTATTTTTTAAGGTGAAAGGCAGAATGGCGGAGCCGGTATCAAATTGGATGACTCCCTTTAAAGAATTAAAGACGGAAAGTGCCAGGGCCTCATTTAGGAAAATAAGAGATCGTTTACTAAATGAACAAGAGTGTTCAGTTTTGCCAATTATCAGTAGCCGGAGGAAACTTAAGGGTATTTATTTTATGAAAGATTTCTTTCAGGTAAATCCAGTCCTCCACAACCGAAAACCCTTAGTTGGTATGGCAATTGGAATGCACGAATCTGATTTGGATCGTGTGAAAGAGGGGATAAAGCTGGGTGTTGGCATCGTCGTGATTGATAGTAGCCACGGTAATTGTCGGGCCGTCATTGAACAGACCGAGAAGGTAGTGAAAATAGCCAAGGGGAAAGCAGCTGTCATAGCCGGAAATGTGGCAGACATCGGCGGATACTTAAATTTAGCCGCGGTAGGGGTTGATGGAGTAAAATGTGGTATTGGCTCCGGTTCAATTTGCACGACTTCGCAGGTAACTGGGGCTGGTGTACCCATGTTTACCCTTATACGTGAATTGGCTTTTGCTCGCCAGAAATTACTTACGGATAAGAAGAATGCACCGGTTATTATTCCTGATGGCGGAATCAATGGCCCTGGCGATATGGTGGTTGCTTTGGCGGCCGGAGGCGATGTTTGTATGGCTGGAGAGTGGCTAGTGGCCGCGCAAGAATCCCGCTCGGCCATGGAGAAAGGCGTAGTTGACAGTATGGTTTTTTATCGGGGTATGGCTTCAAAAAGCGCTATTGCCGAGCGCTTATCAGAGCGTTACGGTCGGCAGAAGAAAGCTCCCGAAGGTATAGAAACTAAAGTCCCTTTTAGAGGACCATTAAAGACCTGGATAGGCAAGGATTTTGAATTAGTTCAAGGCGGGTTTGCTCACGCTGGAGCAAAAAATATTAAAGAATTGCATCGATTTGGTAATTTACCGATGGCATTTAGGGGTTTTACCGCTGCTGGACAAAGACAAATAGTCAAATTAAATGATTAACAATTTACATTTTGTTTTCTAAGCCCGGGTTTTTAACATCCGGGCTATTTTTATATTATTGCTCCCGCACCACATAGGGTGCGGGGTAAGCCTTGGATTTGGTGTGGCGTGGAGCAATTTCACTACAAATATGCTAATTTTAGAATAATCTGCTGGTATGTTAGCATTCTCTTGACTCCGCAGAATTCGCTTCGCTCCCTTGCAGGACAGGAAAATAAGTGCTAATTTTAGATTAGTTTATTAGTATGTTAGCACTCTCTTGACATGAGTGCTAATAGTGATATATAATAAAATATATGGAAAATAGGAAGGAATTAATACTGAATACAATTATCAGGGAACATATTAAAACTGGCGCGCCGGTGGGGTCAGGCGTTTTGGTGGAAAAATACAAGCTGGATATTTCCCCGGCCACGGTCAGAAATGAAATGGCCGCATTGGAAGAGGAAGGCTATATTGCCCAGCCCCACACTTCCGCCGGCCGGATACCGACCGAGGAAGCTTATAATAAGTATTTGGCCAATTTAAAAATCAGAAAACTAAAAGATTCGGAAACCAGGGATTTAGATAGATTTCTGGCCGGCGGCAATGAAGCCGGGTTTAAAAACGTTGCCAAAGTTCTGGCCGGAAAATCAGGCAACGCGGTTTTTTGGGCTTTTCATAAAAACAATCTGTTTTATACCGGCATTTCCAATTTATTCAAACAGCCGGAATTTGCCAACACTAATTTAATTTACGATATCTCCACCATCATTGACCGGGTGGATGAAATTATTGCCGAGATTTATAATGAGATAAAAATGGGTGAGCAGATTTTATTGGGCTCGGCTAATCCGTTCGGAAATTTTTGCAGTACGGTTATGGCTAAATATAAATTAAAAGATAATATCGGCATGTTCGGCATTCTGGGGCCGATGCGGATGGATTATGAGAAGAATTTGGCTTTGGTGAAGTATGTCAATGAGCGCGTAACGCGTAACGCATAACGCGTAACGGGGAGCGTCTAACGACTAAATTTTGTAATATGGATAAAGAGAAACAAAAATATCCGAGAGCGGTGGCTGGTGTTTATATTTTTAATGATAAGGGCGAATTATTTTTAATGAGATCCTCTAAGTGGCAAGATCAATACGTGCCTCCGGGAGGAATGGTAGAACTAGGTGAAACCCTGGAAGAAACCGCCAAAAGGGAAACCAAAGAGGAAACTAATTTAGATATTTATGATATTAAATTTATTTGTGCGGACAGAGGTATCAAATTAGGCAATGCTTATAGCGGTTCAAATAAAGATTTAATATTTTTATCCCATCAAGCCAAAACGAGCAACGCAGATAATATTAAACTCAACGAAGAAGGCGATAGATATAAATGGCTTAAAGTGAGCGAATGGCTAAAAAGAAAAGACATTGAACAATATACTCGTATAATTTTAGGAAACTATTTAAAAGATAATAACGATTTTGAAAATAAATATAAATTGGCGTTGGCGGATTACCAGAATTTATTGAAAAGAACCGCAGAGGAGAAGGCGGAATTTGCTAAATATGCCAACCAGGAATTAGTTATGGAAATATTGCCGGTCTACGATAATCTGAAGTTAGCGCTATTTCACGCCCAAGAAACGCCAAATAACGCCAATATTATCAGTGGCATTGGATATGTTATTAAACAATTTAAAGACGCTTTAGAGAATTTGGGTGTTGAGGAAATCAAGATTAAAGCCGGGGATAAGTTCGATCATCATCTGATGGAAGCCGTGGAGGGGCGGGGCGAGAAAGTGAAACAGGTGCTCAAGCCCGGCTATAAATTAAGAGGCAAGGTGATTGTAGCGGCTAAGGTGATAGTTGAGTAGAATTTTGAATTTTAAATTTTGAATTTTAAATCAATTTTGAATTATTTAATTTTTAAATATTCAAAATTAACACGTCAGCGGAGTGATATTCATAAAATATGAATTCATTTCGTACGACAATTAAAATTATGTCAGCTTTAATAAAGTGGACCCCGTTCCTTGATTCTTTCGAGGACATGGACAAAATTTTTTCCGACTTTTCGCCGGTTCTACGCGGCGCCAAGTCCGGTTTTATGCCGGCGGTTGACGTTTACGAGGAAAAAGATAACGTCATCGTCGAATCCGAATTGGCCGGAATTGATCCGGAAAAAGTCGATATCGCCATTGAAAACGATGTTTTGACCATCAAAGGCGAGAGTGAAAAGAAAAGCGAAGTGGAAGACAAAAATTATTACCGCAAGGAAATCAGAAGCGGCAGTTTTTACCGCAGTATCCCCCTGCCGGCCCACGTTATCGGCGACAAGGCGTCAGCCCAGGCCAAAGACGGGGTTTTGAAGATTTCCATCCCCAAAGCGGCCGAAAGCAAACCCAAAAAGATTAAGATTAAGACTACGAAATAACGGACTGATGCGGACTGATGCGGACTGATGCGGACTGATGCGGACTGCCCGCTGTGGAAACAGAAAAGGTGTTAAACACCCTATAGGGTGTTTAACACCTTATAATAAAGGTTTTTTATAGTTCCCTCGCCCACGACAGCAGGAGTGGGAGAGGGTCAGGGAGAGGGAAACGGCTGTTACGTAGCATACTACGTAACAATTAAAATTATTATATCCATTGCAGTTCCTAATGGATTGGGCATTGATTTAAAAAAATTGTGGCTCTATTTAAAAAATAAACTTTCAAATACTAAAAATAATTAATAATCATAGAGAGCAGGCAACCATGATAGAATATTCTGTCATCCCCGGCCGCGCACTGCTCGGCGGGGCAGGCTGTCGTCTGTTTTCTGTTTATTACTAATAAAAAATAATTAAAATTAATAATTTTGTAATTAAAAATTGATTTAAGATTAAAAATTACAAAATTAAAAATTATAACTATATGTCAAAAATTTTAGGCATTGACCTAGGAACAACCAATTCGGCCATGGCCATTATTGAGGGCGGCCAGCCGAAAATCTTGGAAAACGCCGAGGGCAACCGGACTACGCCGTCGGTGGTGGCGATTTCCAAAAACGGCGAGCGTTTGGTCGGACAAACCGCCAAACGGCAGGCCGTGACTAATCCGGAAAATACGGTTTTCGCGGTCAAGCGTTTAATCGGCCGGAAATTCGGCGATGCCGAGGTGCAGGCCGACATCAAGACCGCGCCTTATAAAATCGTGCAGGCGGGAGAAGGCGTCAAAGTGAAAATGGGAGACAAAGAACATACCCCGCAGGAAATTTCCGCCATGATTTTAGGAAAATTAAAAGCCGATGCCGAGGCCAAGCTGGGCGAGAAAGTTACCGAGGCGGTTATTACCGTGCCGGCTTATTTTGATGACTCGCAGAGGCAGGCGACCAAGGACGCCGGTAAAATCGCCGGCCTGGAAGTGAAAAGAATCATAAATGAACCGACGGCCGCGGCTTTGGCTTACGGGTTTGAAAAAAAGAAAGGCCAGCAAATCGCGGTTTACGACTTGGGCGGCGGCACTTTTGACATTTCCATCCTGGATGTTTCCGAGGACACGGTGGAAGTCAAATCAACCAACGGCGATACCCATCTGGGGGGCGAGGATTTTGACCAGCGCATCATTGCCTGGATTATTGACGAGTTCAAAAAAGATCAGGGCATTGATCTGTCCAAAGACACCCTGGCCCTGCAAAGAATCAAGGAAGCGGCCGAGAAAGCCAAAATTGAATTGTCAACCACGCCGGAAACCGAAATTAACCAGCCTTTTATTACCACGGACGCGGGCGGGCCCAAGCATCTGGTATTAAAGATGAGCCGGGCCAAACTGGAAGAGCTGGTCGGCGACCTGGTGGAAAAAACCATTGCTCCCTGTAAGGCAGCCCTGGCGGACGCCAAGCTGGAAACCAAGGATCTTGAAGAAATTATTATGGTTGGCGGTATGACCAGGATGCCCCTGGTGCAGAAAAAAGTGAAGGAATTTTTTAATAAAGAGCCGCATTTAGGGGTTAATCCGGATGAAGTTGTGGCTTTGGGCGCGGCCGTCCAGGCCGGGGTTCTGCAGGGAGACGTCAAGGACGTGCTGTTACTGGACGTTACCCCCCTGACCTTGGGCATTGAAACCCTGGGCGGAGTGGCGACGCCTTTAATTGAGCGCAATACCACCGTCCCGACTTCCAAGTCCCAGATTTTCTCCACGGCCGCGGACGGCCAGACCAGCGTGGAAATCCATGTTCTGCAGGGCGAACGCCCGCTGGCCGGCGATAACAAAACCCTGGGCCGGTTCATTTTAGACGGCATTCCTTCGGCTCCGCGCGGCGTGCCCCAGGTGGAGGTATCTTTTGACATTGATGCCAACGGGATTTTAAACGTTAAAGCGGCTGATAAGGCCACCGGCAAAGAACAGAAGATTACCATTACCGCTTCTTCCGGCTTAAGCAAGGAAGAGGTGGAGAAGATGAAAAAAGACGCCGAAGCCCATGCCGAGGAAGATAAAAAGAAAAAAGAGCAGATTGAAATAAAGAATCAGGCCGAGGCCGTGGTTTTCCAGACGGAAAAATTATTGAAAGAATCCGGGGACAAAATGAAGCCGGAAGACAAGAAAGAGTTGGAAACCAAGCTGGAAGAATTAAAAAAGGTAAAGGATAGCGACCAGCACGAGGAAATTAAGAAAAAAATGGAAGAAATGAACCAGGTGGCGCAAAAAATCGGCGCGGCCATGTATCAGCAGGCAGCCGCTGACAAAGGCAAACAGGACGGTAAGAAAGATGAAGACGATAAAAAGGATGGCGGCAAGGATGAAACAGTTGAAGGTGAAGTTGTGGATGAGGGAGAAAGCAAAAAGTAAACAGACGACAGTAAACAGTAAACAGAGTGATTGTAAATGTATTTATAGGTTGCCGGATTTATTGCCGGCAACCGGTTAAGTACATTTTAAAGTTATCGTCTTCGGCGAGCCCCGCTACGTTATCGCCCTGCGGGCGACCCGCGCTACGAATGCGGGACATACGAATGATGGGGCATATGCGAATTAGTGTTATCGCCTGGCGGCGATTTGCTCTACAAATTAAGAGGGAAGGAGGAAAGATATGTCAGCGGAAATTTTGGAATTTTGTTGCCCCGTTGAAAGAGTGGAGATGTTGATGGAGGAGTCGGGTGTTAATATTCCTGACAACCTGGGGAGAGTTTTTAATAATTTAAACATTATCAGCGTTACCTCTGACAAGCTAACAACATATTTTTTCTGTGTTAGCGGGGATGACGCTAATGATTTTATGAAATCTCTTGGTGGTAAATTCAGTTAAAGTCTTATGGGAGGGGGCAAGAAATGAAAGAAAAACAAGGGACATGGGTGGAATTGGACAGGCTTAGGCAAGATATGTTGTATCAATATAAACGGGTGATAGTTATGACCGGGGATGGGAAATATACGTATATTTTTAGCATACAGGGCGTAATGATGCCCGATGCTAAAAATATAATACCCTGCGGAGTGAAAATCAGCCATTGCGAAAAGGGAAAACCCTTAGAGTTCTCTTTCATTGTTAATGACAGGGAAGCGCTTTTCCTTAGCCTGGAAGAGAAAATTACCTCCATTACGGGAGAATTGAAATAGGAGGCCGGTCATGCGGTTGGGGTTGACCGGTTAAGCCGATTTCATAAACGAGGGTCTTTGATTTTTTTAGGCCCTCTCATTTATTAAAAAGCAATTTACATAATGCCAATAAATTAATAAACCAATAAACTAATAAATAAAAATTATGACTGAAGAAAAAAATCAGGCGCAAGCGAAAAGAGAAATTAAAATCGCGGACAATATTCCGGGCGCGGAATATGCCAATGCCATGCAGGTCAACCACAACAAGGATGAATTCCAGCTGATGTTTTTAAATATTTTGGGCCTTTCCGGCCGCGTAACCGGCAAGATTATCACCAGCCCGGGGCATTACAAAAGAATGCTGGCGGCCCTGGAGGACAATTTAAAGAAATACGAAGAGCGGTTCGGAGAAATCAAGGAAGCGGTCGGGCCGATGGACAAGGAAATCGGGTTTAAAGGATAATTGAGTTAAAAGTTATAAAGTTTATAAAGTTATAAAGTAACTTTTGACTTTATAACTTTATAAACTTTAAACTATGAGTAAAGACTATTACAATATTTTAGGCGTTAACAAAAACGCCAGCCAGGAAGAAATAAAAAAGGCCTTTCGCCAGAAAGCCCACCAGTTCCATCCGGATAAAAAAGGCGGGGACGAGGCTAAGTTCAAGGAAATCAATGAAGCTTACCAGGTTTTGGGCGATGCCAAGAAAAGAGCCCAGTACGACCAATTCGGCTCGGCTTTTGAGCAGGCCCAGGGCCGGGGCGGTTTTTCCGGTTTTGACGGCTTTCGCGATTTTTCCGGTTTTGCCAATGGTTTTTCCCAGGGTCAGGGCGGATTTCGGGTTGATATGGATGATCTGGGCGACATCTTCGGCGGCTTGGGCGATATCTTCGGTTTTGGCGGCGGCCGGAGGAAAACCAGAGCCAGGCGGGGCAACGACCTGGAAGTGGCCTTAACCATTGACTTCAGCGAAGCGGTTTTTGGAACGGGAAAAGAAATTCGTTTAAAAAAGAAAACGGTTTGTCCCCATTGCCGGGGAAATGGCGCCGAACCCGGCAGTAAAATAGAAACCTGCAAAACCTGCGGCGGCTCCGGCCAGGTTGCCAGGGTGCAAAGAACCATTTTGGGCAACATGCAGGTACAGATGACCTGTTCCGCTTGCGGTGGCGAAGGCAAGACCTATGCGCAGAAATGTTTACACTGCTCCGGTTCCGGAATTGGCCAGGAAGTAGCCGCCATTAAGGTGAAAATTCCGGCCGGCATTGACAACGGCGAAAGCATTCGTTTAAGCGGGCAGGGCGAGGCCGGAGAAAAAGGCGCGGCGGCCGGTGATTTGTATTTAAGAATCAGGGTCAAGCCGGATAAGCGCTTTGAGCGGGACGGCTATGACATCAAATCAGCCGCGGAAATAAATTTTACACAAGCGGCCTTGGGTGATAAAATAGAGATAGAAACGGTTTACGGTCCGGTGAAGCTGAAAATCCCCGAAGGCACCCAGTCCGGCACGGTTTTTAAACTGCGCGACAAAGGCATTAGCCGCCTGCAGGGCCGGGGCAAAGGCGACCAGCTGGTGACGGTACTCGTGAAAACTCCCCGGAATTTAAGCCGCCAGCAGAAAAAGGCGCTGGAAGATTTGGGAATTTAGTTTGGATTTGGATATTTGATATTAATAATTTTAATAATATGTACGAAAATTTAAATTTATTTGCCAAACAACATCCGGAAAAAACACCTTTGCCGGCATTGCCAGCGGGTGTTTCCTTTGAGGAAATAGACGGCGAAAACGTGATTGTTGTGGAGAAAGACGGTAAGAAAGTAATTTATTCCGTTGAGGGGCCGGGGTTAACATGCAAGCCCTTGTTATCTGATCGGCCGAGCGAAGACGAAGAGGATGAATTTTTAGAAAAAGCCCAAGAAGCCTATGGAATTTGGCGCCGGAAAATAAATTAAATTAATAAAATTATGAATAAACAAAAAATGAAAAAATTTATTATTATTTTGGCAGCGGTATTTTTATTTGGAATAGGCGGCGGTTTTTATTTGAGTAGTTATTTGCAGCAGCCGTTTCAAGGCGTCATTGCCGATGACTTAAGTCTGGACGACCAGGAAGCCACCATTCGGGCGATTAAAACAGTCATGCCGGCAGTGGTCAGCGTTATCGTTTACGGCCAGGAAGAGGTAACGACGGTGGATTTAAGTACCGGTGAGCAGGGAACCGCCACCCAGCGGGTAGAGAAAGGTTCCGGCACCGGGGTCTTGATTTCGTCCGACGGCCTGATTCTTACCAATAAACACGTTATCGGTTCGGCTGACAAAGAGCGGGGAGAGTATCGGGTTATTTTAAACGAAGGCAAGCAGTATTACGCCCAGTTAATCGGCAAGGACCCTTTAAAAGATTTGGCGGTTTTAAAAATTTTTGACAAAGACTTGCCCTACATTGAACTGGGCGACAGCAGCCAGTTGCAGGTCGGACAGACCGTTATCGCCATCGGCAACGCCCTGGGCCGTTATCAGAACAGCGTGACCAAGGGCATCATCAGCGGTTTGGGCCGCAGTCTGGAAGCGACCGACAGCGACGGCAATTTAGAGGTCCTGGACAATGTCATCCAGACCGACGCCGAGATTAACATCGGCAATTCCGGCGGCCCCCTGATTGATCTGTCCGGACGGATGGTGGGCATTAACGTCGCTACCGATCAGGGCGGCACCTCCATCGGTTTTGCCATTACGATTAACGACGCCCGCACCGCCATTAACAGCGTGCGCGCGCTCGGCTATATTGTTCGGCCGATTTTAGGGGTGCGCTACGTGATGCTAAATCCGCAATTGGCTTATGACAATAATCTGGTCCGGGACAGCGGCGCTTTGGTTATTCATCCGGAAAACGGCGACCCGGGAGTGGTTCCGGGTTCGCCGGCCGATCAAGCCGGCCTCTTGGAAGGCGATATTATTTTTGAAATTAACGCCATTAAGCTGGACGGCATTAATACCCTGTTTTCCGTGATCCAGAGATACAAACCGGGAGATAAAATTGGATTAAAAGTACAGCGGGGAGACAAAATAATGATAAAAATTGTAACTTTAGACGAGGTTAGATAAACAGTTTTATTTTATCAATTAGCGAAAATAAAAGACCACCCGCAGTAAAACCGGGTGGTTTTTGTTTTTGCCATATTTGGTCATATCTTTTTACCGGAGGCATCAAATTTGTGCCAGTTGTTATCGTTGTCCAGCA
>CAYNBD010000017.1:0-16722 GCA_964395755.1 uncultured Gammaproteobacteria bacterium | reverse complement strand
TTTTGGGGGTGTAGCTCAGCTGGTTAGAGCGTCTGCCTGTCACGCAGAAGGTCGCGGGTTCGAGTCCCGTCACTCCCGCCTTCGTCCGCCATAGCGGACTTCGGCGGGCAAAGCCCGCCAAGAAGTTCGCGACGGCGGAATTCGCCTCGCTGTCCGCATGCCGCCGAAGCTTTGGCAAAGGAACAAGCTCGGCTTCGGCGGGCAAAGCCCGCAGAAGACGAGCAAAAGCGGGCTTTATATATTTTATAAAATAGCTATAATAAAAATATGAATCACTTTGTTTATATTCTAAAATTGTATAACAACAAATTATATATTGGCTGTACTAACCACTTAAAAAGTAGAATAAAAAGACACAAGCAAGGCGAGGTTATGACCACACAAAAATATTTACCATTTAAACTAATTTTTTATTGTTGTTTTCCAAATAAATATTTAGCATACAAATTTGAAAAATATTTGAAATCTGGCTCTGGAAGAGCTTTTTCTACAAATCATCTAATCTCTCATATTTAATTTTGGTATAATGTTGGTATATAGAAATATTCATCTAATTCTCTAAAGAAGGTTATAATCTGGTCTATTACGCTCCGCTCAAAATATTTTGAGACAATTACTATGAAAATCAGTATTTAAATACTGATTTTTTTGTTTGCGCGCAAACCAACACTGCCGCGCCCTTTAAATAATCAGCCGGTTCTGTTATAATAAAGCTTAGAAAATAATAAAACCATATGCCTAAATTAAAATCCCTGCCCCGCCGGCAGACAAGCGAAATCCGCAAAGCCTATCTTTTGGACAAATACGTCATTATCACGCCCGGGCGCACGGCCCGGCCGCGCGACATCCAGGAGCAAACCGTGGTTACCCGCACTCAGGAATGCCCGTTTTGCCCGGAAAACATTATCCAAAAAAACATCGTTGACCGCCTGGGGGACAAAAATGACTGGCGGGTTTTAAGCGTAAAAAATACTTTTCCGGCCGTTACCACCGATAACCGCAAAGCCTATGGCGTCCAGGAAGTCATCATCGAAACCCCGAATCATAAACAAGAACTGGCGGACTTGAGCGAGGGAAAAATCAGGGAAGTTTTGGCAATGTACGCCCGCCGCAACCGGAAATTGGCGGCCGACAAAAAATTAAACTATGTTTTATGCTTTAAAAATCAGGGCTCCAAAGCTGGGGCTTCAATTGTCCATGCCCACTCCCAAATTTTTGCCACTGCCATTATCCCGCCGGAAGTGCACGAAGAAACCGTACGGGCGGAAAACTACCGGGTTGAGCATAACGCCTGCCCCTATTGCGCGATTATTAAAAAAGAGATAAAATCAGGAAGAAAAATTTTCGCGGACAAATACACGGCCGCTTTCGCCCCCTACGCTTCCGAATACCACTACGAGGCCTGGATATTTCCCCGCCGCCATCTGGACAACATTTCCCTTTTAAGCGCAGAGGAGTTAAAATCCTTTGCCCGCGTTCTAAAAATCATTCTAATGAAATTGCGGACTCTCAATTTGTCTTTTAATTATTTTCTCCATAACGTGGTCGCGGACAAAGACCAGCATTTTTACCTTAAGATCCAGCCCCGGGACAGTATCTGGGCCGGCATAGAACTGGGTTCCGGCCTGGTAATTAATTCCATCCCCCCGGAAACCGCCGCCCGCTACTACCGCCAAAAAAATAAATAAAATAAGAATAAAAAGAAAAATACAATAAACCAAATCTTATTTTTCTTATTTTACTTATTTTTCTTTTTATCATATGCCCATTCCCCAGCTGTCGCGCCCGGCTCGCAACAACCAATCCTGGCGCCGGCAAAAAAAGAAATACTACGTTTCCCGCCACCGGCCCTACCGCTCCAAAACGAGCAAAAAAAGCGGCCGGAATTTTTCCGTACGCCGGTTAAAAAACTTTTCCTGGCGGGCGCTTTTGCTGAATAAAAAATTCTTAAAATACGCACTGCTTTTCACGCTGGCGCTGATTTTGTTTTCTGCAATTTATATCGCTTTGATATCCCGCAATCTGCCCAACCCCAACCAATTAATAGAACGCCAAGTGGCCCAAAGCACGAAAATATACGACCGCACCGGCGCCACCGTGCTTTACGACATCCACGGCGCCGAACAAAGAACTATGGTCACGCTGGACGAAATCCCGGACTATGTCAAATGGGCGACCATTGCCGTTGAAGACAAGGATTTTTACAAACACAAAGGCATCAGCATTTGGGGCATAATCCGGGGCGTGGTCTGGCAGGCCATCAGGGGAAAAAGCATCCAGGGCGGTTCAACCCTGACTCAACAATTCGTTAAAAATGCTATTCTGACCCCGGAAAGAAGAATCAGCCGGAAAATAAAAGAGTGGATTCTGTCCTATAAACTGGAAAAAAAATATTCCAAAGATGAAATTCTGCAAATGTATTTTAACGAAATCCCCTATGGTTCCACCGCCTACGGCGTGGAGGCTGCCAGCCAACGCTATTTCGGCAAAAGCGTTAAAGACGTCAATATCGCCGAAGCCGCCATTCTGGCCGCTTTGCCCCAGGCTCCCAGCCGCTACTCCCCCTACGGACCCAACAAGGATCTCTTAATCCAAAGACAACATTATATCATTGATTTAATGTATGAACAGGGCTATATCCCCGAGGCCAAAGCCGAAGCGGCCAAGCAATACCAGCTGGAATTCAAACCGCCGACCGATAATATTATCGCCCCCCACTTTGTGATGTATGTCAAGGAATTGCTGGCGGAAAAATACGGGGAAAGAATGATTGAGCAGGAGGGCCTGAAAATTTATACCACCCTGGATTTATATAAACAAGAAATCGCCGAAGAGGTGACTGCCGCCCGGGCGGAAAACAACGAGGCCAACTATAACGCCAGTAATGCCGCCCTGGTGTCGCTTGACCCCAAAACCGGTCAAGTCCTGGCCATGGTGGGCTCGCGCGATTATTTTGACGAGGACATTGACGGCCAAGTCAACGTTACCACCAGTCTGCGCCAACCCGGCTCTTCTTTGAAACCGCTGGTCTACGCCGCCGCTTTTAACAAAGGCTATACTCCCGATACGATTCTATACGATGTGGTCACCAACTTCTCGCTTGATCCAACCGCACCCTATGAACCGCACAACTACGACTCAAAAGAGCACGGTCCAGTAACAATAAGAACGGCCCTGGCCGGCTCGCTCAATATTCCGGCGGTTAAAACCATTTATCTGACCGGCATAGATAATGTTCTTAATTTGACCGAAGAACTTGGCTATACCAGTTTTGCCGACCGCGACCGTTTCGGCCTGTCGCTGGTTTTGGGCGGCGGCGAAGTGCGGTTGCTTGAACACGCCAACGCTTACGGCGCCTTTGCCCGCGAGGGCATCATCCACCCTCCAACCGCAATCTTAAAAATAGAGGATCACGACGGCAACGTTATTGAAGAATTTAAGGAAGACAAAGGCAAACGGGCTTTAAGTCCCGAAACCGCCCGCCTGGTTAACAACATTCTTTCCGACAATGAAGCCCGAGCTTTCACTTTTGGCATTGATAATTGGCTCACCCTGGGCGGACGGCCGGCCGCCGCCAAAACCGGCACTACCAACGATTACCGTGATGCCTGGACCATCGGTTATACCCCCTCGCTGGTCACCGGCGTCTGGGTGGGCAACAGCGATAATTCGGCCATGAAACGGGGAGCGGCCGGAGGAGTGGTCGCCGCCCCCATCTGGCATGATTATATGCAAAGGGTTTTGGGAGACACGCCCGTAGAAGCCTTCAAGGAGCCGGAAATAATTAAAACGGGCAAGCCGGTTTTAGATGGAGAAATTGGCGGCGGACAAACAATCAAAATAGACCGGGCCTCCGGCCTGCTGGCGACCGAATACACGCCCGCCAGCTTTGTTGAAGAAAAAACTTACCGCCAGGACCATTGTATTCTGTATTACATTGACAAAGATGATCCGCGCGGAGCCCCGCCCAAACACCCGGAAGACGATCCCCAGTTTGAACTTTGGGAAAGCCGGGTTTTGGCCTGGGCCAACCAAGCCACTTCCACTACTACGGAAGCGCCGCCGACCGCCTACGACAACTTACATAAACCGGAAAACCAGCCGACTTTTACAATCTTTGACCTCGTTAACAATCAAACGCTGACAGAACCGCTCCTGACTGTCCGTCTTGAGGGTTCAGCGCCCCGCGGCATTAACCGCGCTGAATATTACATTGACAATAACCTGCTCCAAGCTAATTACAATTACCCCTTCGGCCTGGAAAAACAAATTGATTTTTTACCTAACGGTTTCCATAATCTCAGGGTGCGGGTCTGCGACGACATTGACAATTGCGCGGAAAAATTCCTGGAATTCAATTTAATCCTTGATCAAAAACCAAGGGGCGGAGACATTAATTTAAGCTGGCAAACCCCCGTTAACGGCGTGGCTTTAAACAAAGTCGATTTTCCCTTGGGGCTGGAGTTCAAAACCGTTAATCCGGCTCAAATCGCCCGCATAGATATTTACGTCAAAAACGAAAACAGCCAGCAACCCGAATTATTAACTACCGTCCAGCCGGTTGAAGCCGAAATAGCCCGGGGCGTCTGGCCCAATCTGCCCCCGAGCGGCGTTTACCGGCTTTACGCCGAAGCGCGCGGCTGGAACGGACAAATTAAAATCAGTGACGAAATTTCAATCACGATAACCAATGAATAACCCGCAATTTAAAAACCGCCCCGGTTTCCCCGGGGCGGTTTTTTGATAAAATTATTGTTTAATCGGCATAATTAAATATAAATAATCCTTGGCTTTTTCCGGCCGCAGAATACAGGGCGTATTATTATCAACAATTTCTATTTTTACGTTCTCGCCCGCGATATTATTCAAACCGTCCGCTAAATAATGATAATTCACTATAATGCCGTTGTCTTCTCCCTTAACCGCGGCCTCCAGATTAATCACGGTTTCACCGGTTTGGCTGGAGGCGGACGAAACAATCACCTGGTTTTTACCGGCCGGAAAATCCAAATTAATGTCATTAATACCAATCTTGGCGAAAAGAGCCGAAGCCTTGACTGCCCGGCTTAACTCCGCTTTGTCAACCACTACGGTAGTTTGGCTACGGGCGGGAATAATCTGTTTATAATCCGGATATTGGCCCTCAATCAAGCGGGAAATAAATTCCACCGAATCAACTGAAAATAAAACCTGGTTATCGGAAATATAAATCTTGATTTCTTTACCGCCGCTCTCTGCTTCTGTTTCGCTTAAGCCGGACAGTATCCTGATAAATTCCTGGACGGTTCGGGCCGGCACGATGATGCTGTGCTCCACTCCGTTATCCTGGTCTGGCTTAATTAGTATTTCCTTTTCCGCCAGGCGATAACTGTCGGTGGCGGCCAGGGTTAATGTTTGGCCCTTAAAATTAAAAAATACGCCGGATAATTCTAATCGGGCTTCACTGGCCGAAACCGCGAAAACCACCTGGGATAAAGCCTGCCGAAAATCTTCTATACCGGCGCGGTAGCAAAGTTTTTTATCTACCGCCGGTATTAGGGGGAAATCATCCGCTGATTGTCCCCTAATTTTAGTTTTATGGTTGCCGCATACTATGATTAAATTATTGTTCTTTTCCTCTATTTCCACCTTTTTATTGGGCAGTAAATTAACGTAGTCGGCGATCATCCGAGAATTAACCGTGAACAGTCCCTCTTTTTCCACCTTGCCCCTAATATTATGGACAATTCCGATTTCCAGGTTGGTGGCAACCAATTCCAGGCCGTTTTTTCGCGCCCGAATCAAAACGTTATTAAGAATCGGCAAATTAACGTTTTTACTGGCAATGTGTCCGACGACAAATAATCCCTGCTTTAAATTTTCTAACAAACTAGAAAACTTCATAAATTTTTGTTCCTTTTAATAAATTAGTGTATAACCAACCGGTTTATTTTAATAATTATTTGTTGAATTAATAAATTAAGTATTAATAATAAGGAGGTTGATAAGTCGCGGGCGGGGTTTTTGGATGGGGGGTTTTGTTTTAATTTTTAATAAAAATCCCGGCCCGGTCAACTGTTGGTTTTATTGGCAAAAACTGTGGTTTGGTTTTTAACCTTTTGTGCATAAAACGCCTCGGGGTATTTTTATAAACAAGTTATTCAAAATAATGCGGTGGCTATGCACAGGGGTTATAAACAATTATTGGAATAAAGCAACTGTTTGATGGATTCAATATCCTGTTTGATTCTTTCGTTTTGTTTCTCTTTGATTTCTTTGGTGATTTTATTGTAGGCGTGCATGGCCGTGGTGTGATCCCGCCCCCCCAGCTCCTGGCCGATGGTGGGGTAAGAGGTGTTTATTTCTTCTCTCATGATATACATGGTGATTTGCCGGGGCCAAACCAATTCTTTTTTCCTGCCCTTGCCACTTAAATCCTTAATGTTTAAATCATAAAACCGGCAGACCGCATCAATAACGGCTTTGGGCGTGACTACCCTGGTTCGGGCGGCGGACAAGAGGTCGTTCAAGATGTTTTTGGTGGTTTCAATGGTGGGGGTGGAATTATTAAATTCATGAAAAGCGATTATCCGGTTGAGGGCACCCTCCAGTTCCCGGATATTATCATGGATGTTGTTGGCGATATAATTCGTTATTTCCCCGTTCAGGGCATAGTTTTTTTCCTGGCACTTTTTTTCCAAAATCGCCAATTTGGTTTCAATGTCGGGCTGGACAATATCGGCAATCATGCCCCACTCAAAGCGGGACAGCAGTCTTTTTTCCAGGGCAACTATGGATTTGGGCGGCCGATCGGAGGTGATGACTATTTGTTTGTTGACCTGGTGCAGTTCGTTGAAAGTATGGAAGAATTCTTCCTGGGTGCCATCTTTGCCGCCCATGAACTGAATGTCGTCTATCAACAGCAAATCAACGTTGCGGTAGCGGTCTTTAAAGTCCTTGGCCTGGCCGTTGCGGACCGCCTGGACATAATCATTGGTAAATTTTTCACTGGTAACATAAAGTATTTTATCGGTTTTTTGTGAAACCTCGTGTCCGATTGCTTGAATCAGGTGGGTTTTGCCCAGGCCGACGCCGCCGTAGATAAAAAGCGGGTTATAGGCCCGGCCCGGATTGGCGGCCACGGCCTGGCAGGCCGCGTGCGCCAGCTCGTTGCCTTTGCCGACCACGAAATTTTCAAAAACATAACGGGAATTAAGGCCAAAGCGGTTGACGGGCGACTGGCCGTTGTTAAAGTCGTCTTCTTTTTTGATTTTCATTTTTTTGAGAATGTCGTTGACGGCGCTGGTTTTTTTGGTTTCCACCTTGTAGAAGATTTTTTTAACTTTTTTGTTGGTTACATTTTTTAAAGCCGCGCTGATTTCTTGGTGGTATTTTTTTTCTAGCCAAGCCTTAGTAAAAGTGTTGGGTACGCAAATGACAATTTGCTCATCGTCGCACGAAGAAACAAAAGTGTTTTTAAACCAGGTGGTAAAGTTAGCTCTGGACAGGTTTAATTCAATTTCTCCCAATACCGCCTGCCAAACTTGGTCATTATTCATAGTGAAGAGAGTTAATTATTTTTAAAATTTTAATTATAAAAACATTATATCAGGGAAAATTTAACAAAGCTACCCCTGTCAATGTTTATAAAATGTTAATAAGGGGTGGAAAATTTTTTATTGATTTTTTTGGTTGACCGCCGCGTTCAAAAGTGATATGTTAAAATAGTAATACAATCAAATAGTAATACAATAATGGACAGCAGGCAACCCCCCCTGATTTTAAAAGCGGGGAACGGGAGCGCCGGTTGTTTTCAGGTAATAAAAATTATGCCTAAAAGAACTTATCAGCCCAACAAGAAAAGAGCGCAAAAAAAGCATGGTTTTCAAAAAAGAATGCAGACCAAAGGCGGACGCAAGGTTTTAAAAAGACGGCGGACAAAGGGCAGAAAAAAACTGTCAAAGTAAACTTTTGTTTTTACTTCTCTTATTTTTCTTTTTATTATCCAATGCTGAAAAAAGAAAATCGTTTAACCAAAGACAAAGAGTTTGACCGCGTTTTTAAGAACGGCCGGACCTTTTACGATGAAATCATCGGTATCCGGGCGCTGTCCAACGAACGGCAATGTAATCGGCTGGGTATTTTGATTAACAATAAGGTGAGTAAAAAAGCGGTTGAGCGCAATCGTATCAGACGGCAAATCAGGCAGATAGCCGGAGGACAATGCAAACAGATTAAAACCGGTTATGATATCGTGGTTATAGTTTTACCCAGGGCCGTTGGCAAACAATACCAGGCATTGGAGAAGACAGTTATTCGTGGTTTTAAGAAATTAGGGTTAGTGGAATGAGCAGATAGTTTAAGCTAGCGGCAAATGCAGACAGCAGTAAACAAAAGTTAATTTATTAGTTTATTGAATTTATTGCATCCAATAAACTAATAAATTAATCGTCCAATTCCCCTGGGCCAGCTCCTCCGTCACGCTTCGCTTAGCGGGGCGTGGCGCTAGCGAGGCGGGCTAATTCCGATTATCTTCTCGTTTTTATTTCAAGCTATGTTCAAATATTACCCCCGTTATTTATTGATTAAAATATTGAAAGTTTACCAGAAAACCCTGTCTTTTGATCACGGCATAGTCAAGGGTTTTTTCCCGCACGGTTTTTGCCGCTTTCGACCCACCTGTTCCGATTATGCCATCGGAGCGGTCGAAAAATACGGGGTGATTAAGGGCGGTTTGTTGGCCTTCTGGCGGGTGATGCGCTGTAACCCCTGGAACAAAGGCGGCTGGGACCCGGTTAAATAAAATCAGAAAAATAAAAATGTTTGAATATTCTTATTTTTCTTTTTATGCTTACTTTACTTATTTAAATTATGTCTTACATTTTTCACACCTTTTTTTATAACCCGATTTTTAATTTGGTGATTTTTTTGTATGATGTTATCCCCGGACACGATCTGGGGGCGGTGATTATTTTATTAACAGTAATTATTAAGTTAATTCTTTTGCCTTTGTCCAAGCAGTCAATCAAATCGCAGAAAGCCTTGCAGGACCTGCAGCCGCGGCTGGATGAGTTAAAGAAGAAATACGCCCATAACCGGGAAGAAATGGGTCGGGCCATGATGGCGCTTTACAAGGAGAATAAAGTCAATCCCTTTTCTTCCTGTCTGCCTCTTTTGATTCAATTGCCGTTTTTAATTGCGGTTTTCCGGGTATTTAGAAACGGTTTTAACGAGACCACCCTAAACGCGGTTTATTCTTTTATTGCCCGGCCGGAAGCGGTTAATAATTTGGCTTTTGGTTTTCTCAACCTGGACAGGCCTAATATATTTTTGGCGGTTTTGGCCGGAGCGGCCCAGTTTTGGCAGGCGAAGATGATGATGACCAAAAAAGCCCGGGTTAAATCTCCGGGCGCCAAGGACGAGAACGTGATGGCGATTATGAACAAGCAGATGCTGTATTTTATGCCGGCCCTGACGGTTTTTATCGGTTTGACCCTGCCTGGCGGCTTAACGCTTTATTGGTTTATCACTACGCTTTTGACCGCTTTGCAGCAACTATACATTTTTCGGCAGAAAAATGAAGGTGAAGGCGGGCCGGGGAATAAAGTTATTGAGGGGGAAGTGATTGCAAAATAAAGATAAGAAAACAGTAAACAGACGACAGACGACAGGTTCGTTTTTTATTTTTCCCGGCCTCGCTCGAGGAAGCGGGACGGGCTGTTGTCTGTTTACTGTTTTCTGTTTACTAATATATGATTGGTGTTTTTGATTCCGGTTTGGGCGGCCTGACGATTCTAAAAGAATTTTTAAAACAGCTGCCTGCCTATAACTACGTTTATTTGGGCGACAGCGCCCGCGCGCCTTACGGGGATAAATCGCAGGCGGTGATTTATAATTATACCTGCCAGGCGGTTGATTTTTTGTTTCGCCAGGGGTGCGAATTAGTGATTATTGCCTGTAATACGGCTTCGGCCAAGGCTCTGAGAAAAATTCAGCGGGAATGGCTGCCTAAACACCAGCCGGTCAAGCGGGTTTTGGGCGTCTTGATTCCGGTGGTTGAAGAGTTAGTTGCAGTCATTGATACTAATTCCCGCGAAAACAAGGTGGGCATTATCGGTACCCGGGCTACGGTTGAGTCCGGGGTTTATGAAAAGGAAATTAATAAATTACGGCCGGGGCTGGAAATTTACAGCCAGGCCTGTCCCCTGCTGGTGCCCTTGGTGGAGGAAGGCTGGAATCAGAGACGGGAGACAAAAATGATTTTACGTAAATATTTACGTAAATTAAAATTAAAAAAGGTTGATATTTTGATTTTGGGCTGTACCCATTATCCGGTTTTATATCGCGAGATTAAAGCGGTAATGGGTCGGCGCTGCCGGGTCCTGGATTCACCCCGGATCGTAGGGCAGAAGCTGGTAGATTATTTAGAGCGGCATCCGGAGATTGAAAAGCATATTTCTAAAAATAAAACCAGAGAGTATTACACCACGGACGAGACCGAAAGATTCAGGGACTTGGGGGAAAGATTTTTAGGAGAAGAAATTGAGCGCTTGGAGCAGGTACAGCTGTAATGATCATAAAATAAATATTCAGTATTAAAAAACGGGAATTTAATTTCCCGTTTTTTTATTCTTATTTCACTTATTTAATTAGAAATTTCTGTCTTTGCCAACGATGACGTTGAGAGTTTCTTTGGCCAGGGAAATTTCAACCGGCCCGGTCAGCTCTAGGGCGTTATCAATGATAATCGGATTTTTTTCATTAATCATGGTTATTTTTTTTAAAGAAAACAAGCTGGGGCTCAAGCCGGTTTTCAGTTTGCCAAAGCTTTTCTGCGTTCTTGCCTGAATTACAAGCTCTAGTTTTTTATCCTGGGGGCTGGATTTGGCATGCACCGGCGCCGGGGCGGCGAGTGGCAGATTAATAACGCTAATTTCGCCGGCGGCCTTAATTTCGATGGAATAATCTTTGTCAATTTTTAAAATCGTTCCCGGGCCGCTGACAGTCGCCTGGGAGAGAAAATAGTGGCTGTTAGCCCGGGCAACGTTGATGGTTTCAATCCGGCGGGCAGACAGAACGTCGCAGGCCTCCCCGGACCTTCTGATGCCCAGGGCGGCGGCAATCAGGTTGTTTTTTTCTCCCACCGGAATGATGCCCAGGGGAACATCGGTCTCGGCCTGGGTTTTTTTATAATAAATCAGGGCGTTAATTAGCTTATTGACGGTTTTATCGTTACCGACGGCAATGACGGTATTGGCTCCGCGTTTGAGTTCATTGCTGAGCGCGTCCTGAACGTTTTTCATGACTCCCAGCCGGATGATTTTGCCGTTTAGCCCCAGGTCGGTAATCCGGGTTTCAATTTGCGCCAGACTATCATCATATTTTTTTGTATTTACGTAGTCGTCGTAAATGTAGATATGCATATTAAAAAATGCAAACAGCAAAAATAAAAAACAAGGGTTATTGATTTTGCTTCAGCCGCATGATCTTTTTTGCTGTTTACAAAAAATTGCAGGGTCTAATTAAGCTTGAGCAGCCGCTTCTTTCTTTTTATCTTCCGGCGCCATGGTGCATTTGCCGTTAAAGATCGCGTCGCGTTCAATTGAAATTTCGGCGCACTCAATATCGCCGGTAATTTTGGCCGCCGCCATGATTTCCAGATAACCCTTGATTTTCAGATTGCCGTTTACCTGGCCGCCGATTTTAGCCTCCTTGGCTTCTATGCTGGCGGTGATTTTGGCTTTATTGCCGATAAAAATATTACCCTTGGTTTTCAGGCTCCCCTCCAGCTCCCCCTCAACGATAATGTTTCCCTGGCCGTTAAAATTTCCCTTGACCTTCACCGAGGGACCGATTATCGTTTCCACCTCCTTGAAATTTGCTTTTTCTTCTGTTTGTTTAAACATAAGATAGTGGGCGGAACCGGTAAACAGAAAATCCGGCAGCGGAGCTCTGTTTACGGTTTATGATTTAATAAGATTACAAATCAATACAAATAACGCAAATTGTTCAAGCATTAATGCGGATAGCATGGCGAATGATAATAAAATAGTGTTTGTATCTCTGCCCCGAGCGTTCGGGGTTCGTGGGTGACCGTAGTTTAATTTTAGGCCAGCGCCAGCGGTTTGTCAAAAAGGAAAAAATAAGGTAAGATTATATTTAGTTAAAATTGGTGTTTTGATGCCGCGGAAAGTGGTATTTATTTTTTGTCTTCATTTGTATTTTAGTTTGAGCAACCTTTGGTTGAGCCAGAAAGCATATTTTTCTCTGGCTTGGGCTCTCGTAGTTCAGTCGGATAGAACGGGGGCCTCCTAAGCCCTAAACAGAGGTTCGAATCCTCTCGAGAGCACAAAATTTTGAAAATTAATACTTTAGTCTACAAAAATGTAGACTTAAATATATTTTTAGCTAATATTAGCCAATTTATTAATATTTTAGCTAATATTAAATAAAAATTTCAATATGGGCCCTTAGCTCAGTTGGTAGAGCGCTTGCATGGCATGCAAGAGGTCAGGAGTTCAAGCCTCCTAGGGTCCACATCCGGGAATGAATAATTGAAAATTAAAAATTAATGATGAGCTAATAATTAATACATGTTTTATTTTGATTTTACAGAATCTATGGGTACTTTATTATTGGCTTCTAACGGATCATTTATTACAGAAAATGAAGCCAAAATTTTTAAAAAACCGATCAGCCAAATGAATTTAGCTTATATTAGCACGGCTTCCAGGGGCGCAAAAGATTTATCTTACTTCCGATATCGGCGCGAGCAGATGAAAAAATTGCAATTTAACTATGAAGAAATTGATATTGAGGGGAAAAGCAAGGATGAATTATATGAGATATTAGCTAAAAAAGAGGCTGTTTTTATGGAGGGCGGCAATTCTTTTTATTTATTAAGAGCGATACAAAACAGTGGTTTGGGGGAAATTATCAAGGATTTATTAAATCAGGGTTTAATTTACATTGGTTCCAGCGCCGGCGCCTATGTCACCTGCCCCAGCATTGAAATGGCTGCCTGGATTAACCGGCATGGTTTCGACAGTTCAATTATTTCTGATTATACCGCCATGAATTTAGTGCCATTTTTAATTTTTGCGCATTATGATGCTTATACCCTGGAACAACAAGAGGTTGTTCAGAAAAAAGCAGCCGAAGCCAAATATCCGGTAAAAATTCTTAGGGATTATCAGGCTTTATTGGTTGAAAACGGCAAAATAACGTTTATTGATAAAAGTTCTGCGCAGAACAATTAGAATCAGCCTGTTCCTATATACGCTTTGCTAAGCGAAGCGTGGCGGAGGAGCTGGCCCGAGGGATAATTAATTAGGGCTTAGGATATAAAAAAATAAGAATGAAAAGTAAAATAAGAAAAAAATTGTTGCATTGCTAAATTGTTACATGTTGCATATTTTTTGTCGTCTTTTTTCTATTCATTATTTTATTAATAAATTAAGATGCGTCGTGGTGCGTCTCTACAAAATTTATGGAATTTAATAAAGAAAATTTTAAACAAGAGGTTGAAGAAGGCAAGGGCTTGGTTTTGGTTGATTTTTTTGCGCCCTGGTGCGGGCCCTGCAAATTAATGTTGCCGATTATAGGGGAGTTGATTCAAGATAATAAAGACAAAGCAGTTAAGATCGGAGAATTGAACGTTGATGAAAATCAGGAAATCGCGGGTGAATATAATGTGATGGGCATCCCGACTTTTATTTTGTTCAAAGAAGGCAAAATCATTGAGCAGATTACCGGATACCAAAGTAAGGATTTCTTACAGGAGTTGATTGATAAAAATCTTTAGTTATCAGGACTTTAGTCTACATTTTTGTAGACTAAAGTCTTAAATTACATTGATAGTGGAAAAGTCCACGTTCTTGTGGACTTTTCTTTTTATTTTTGCTAATATTAGCTAAAATATTTCCAGTGGATAATTTGGGGAAAATTATCAATTGATTTGACAAAATTACTATAATGTGATTAGATATAATGTTCAACAATTAATATAATCAATATGAAGAATATTAAAAATAATCATGCCAGCCAAGATGAAAATTATTGTCAGGCCCTGGCCAGAAAAACAGATCTTTTAGGGGTTTTGGTTTTGATTCTTTTACTTTTTCAGTTTTCTCACCGGCTTTTGATTCCCGGCGGCAATGTTGTTTTTCGGTTTGTTGAAGGACTGACTTTTATGGTAGTGGGCATAATATCCGCGATTTTTGTTATTAATTTAAGCGAATTCGTGGACAATAAAGAGGTAAAGCGGCGTTTAGGTCTTTATAAAACTAAGCGTTGGGGTGAAGCCTGGGTATTGTTGTGGGGCATAATCGCGTTTTTGATGATTTTTTTGTGCGCGTTGTATCCGAATAAATTTTTCCTGCCCACCTCGGAGTTGACCATTGTTTTTGCAGTGGTATTTTTGCAGTATTTGCGCAATATTCGCCTGAAAAGTAAGTATGGGAAAAATTTGTCGGCTGGTAGATAAAAATAAGAAAAATAAGAATAAAAAGAAAAATAAGAAAAACTCAAAAATCCCTGTTTACTGCTATCTGCCGTCTGCTGTCTGTTCCCAGGGCTTGTCCCGGGATTTTTATTTGCTAATTTGCGTTTTGTCCGGTAAAATAAATGGTGAATTGATCAACTAATAAATTAATAAACCAATATATGTTTGATACAATTATCATCGGCGCCGGCCCGGCCGGCATGACTGCCGGGATTTATGCGGCCCGGCGGGAAATGCAAGCTTTGATTATCGGCAAAGAGACCGGCGGCCAGTTGGTTTGGGCCTCGGAAATTGAAAATTATCCCGGTTTTAAAAAAATTGATAATTTTGATTTGATCAATAAAATGCAGGAGCAAGTTAAGGCCTTGGGCGTAGAAATAAAAAGCGGGGAAGTAAAGGAAATTAAAAAAGAAGACGAAGGATTTTTAGTAGCCACGGAAAAAGAAAAATATCAGGCCAAGACCGTGATTATCGCCATTGGTTTGTCCCCGCGCCGGCTGGCGCTTCCGGGCGAGCAGGAGTTAACCGGCAAAGGCGTATCTTATTGCGCCAACTGCGACGGTCCATTCTATAAAGATAAAATCGTGGCGGTCGTCGGGGGCGGCAATGCCGCTTTGGACGCGGCCGAAGTGATGTCTAAAATCGCCCGGAAAGTTTATTTAATTCATCGCCGGGAAGAATTTAGGGCATTTGAGGCCCTGATTGACGAAGTCAAGGCCAAAACCAACGTGGAATTGATTTTAAACAGCGAAATCACGGATATTATCGGGCAGGCAAAGTTGGAGAAAATTAAGTTTTTAAATAATAAGACCCGGGCTGAAAGCGAATTGGAAATTGACGGTTTGTTTATTGAAATCGGCCGGATTGCCAATACGGATTTGGTGGCGGACTTGGTTAAGCGGGACGCGAGAAACCAGATTATAGTGGACGCGAAATGCCAGACCAGCACTCCTGGTTTGTTCGCGGCCGGGGACGTTACCCCGGGAGAATTTAAACAAATCACCATTGCCTGTGGCCAGGCCACGATTGCCGCTTTGGCTGCTTATCAATATATTCAGCTAACATTAGGGAAAAAAGCTAAAATTTTTGATCGGGGGAGCAAGGCGGTTGAGTAGTTAATTAGTTATAGTTGGTTTTTAATTTAATGAAGGCGAGGTTTGCAAACCTCGCCTTCATTTGTATGGCTTTTTAGCGGTTTTTGTTTTTATTGTTTTTCCAACGTGATATAATAAAACTATATGTATGATTTTATTCCCCATAGCAACGCGCAAAAAAGATTTTATGGAAAGGATAAAATTTATTTTATTACCACCAATACCAGCAAAAGATTTCCGTTTTTCCGCGAAAGTTTATTTTGCGAATTGCTGATTGAAAATTTATGGGTTTGCAAGGAATTAAAAAGCTTTAAATTATACGGGTTTATTATAATCCCGGATCATATTCATTTTTTGTTGTCTACGGGAGAAGAATTTAATGTCTCAAAAATAATGCACGCCATTAAAAGGCATTTTTCCCGAAATATTAATATTGTAATTGGCGAGAACGATAAATATGAAAGTGATAATGAATATGAGGGCGAGATAAAATATGAAGGCGAGGTTTGCAAACCTCGCCTTCATGTAGAGGCGCATGATTTTAATAAAAAAATAATTAAATATAGACATAAATTCATTCAACAATACGGCCAGCCACAATATAAAATTCCGAAATTTGAGTGGCACAAATCATTTCATGATTATATTATTAGAAATAAAAAAGATTTTTTAAAACATTTAAAATATATTACTCTAAATTGTGTTAAACATAAAGTTTGTTTTAATGAAAGCAATTATCGCTGGTCGTTTTTAAACCCGGAATTTAAAAATTTAATTGCTGATTTTATCTAAAATCTATGTTGGATTTAAGCACGGAAAAGGAAATATTCGGTTTAGGCTATAAATTAATTGCCGGGTTGGATGAAGCCGGCCGGGGGCCTTTGGCCGGGCCGGTGGTGGCGGCCTGCGTGGTGCTGGATCGGGAGATGAAAATAACGAATAAAAAACTTGCGGCCGTTAAAGATTCAAAAAAGTTAAGCGCGAAAAAGCGGGAAGAACTGTGCGCCTTGATTAAGGAAGAATTCAGCGGCGTAGGCGTGGGTATCTGCGATCAGGCAACCATTGATCGGATCAACATTATGCAGGCCGCGTTTTTGGCCATGAAAAAAGCCATCGGCGCGCTTAAGGTTAAGCCGGATTTTTTGG
>CAYNBD010000016.1:0-17523 GCA_964395755.1 uncultured Gammaproteobacteria bacterium | reverse complement strand
CCGTCTTTTGGTCTTAGTAAACAGAAACTGACCGATATCGTCGCGCAACTTGTTTTTAATGTGGTCCACGTCGGCCTGCGTGCGGGAATCGCTGGCTTTAACGATTTTTTTGGCCTTCATTCTGGTCTTCTCAATCAAGTCCTTATTTTCTTTCATATAAACAAACCCGCGGGAAATCAAGTCCGGGTTGCCGATCGGCTCGCCGGTTTTGGAATCAATCGTGGCAATAACCACAATCATGCCATCCTCGGCCATTAAGCGCCGGTCGCGCAAAACAATGTTGGAAACGTCCCCCACGCCCAAGCCGTCAACCATAACGTAATCGGTCAGAACTCTGTCTTTGCTTATCCGGCCGGCATAACCGCGGGCGGTTTTCTCCAGCTCAATCACCTGGCCGTTATCGGCGATTAAAACATTTTCCCGCTTGACCCCGGCTTCCTGGGCCAGACGGCCATGCATCCTTAACATATAATGATGGCCGTGGTTGGGAATAAAATATTCGGGCTGCAACAACCGAATCATCAGCTTCAGGTCTTCCTGCTTGGCGTGGCCGCCGGCGTGCATATCCATCAATTCATAATGAAAGACCAGCCCGCCCTGGCGATACAGATTGTCTTTCAGGGCCTGGACGCTGCGCTCATTGCCGGGGATAACCGAAGAAGAAAAAATTATCATATCATCCGGCATAATGGAAAGAAAACGATGCTCACCGGTGGCGATACGGCGCAAAGCCGCGTTCTTCTCGCCCTGAGCGCCGGCGCAAATGATAGTGATTTTTTCTTTAGGCAAACGTTTTAATTCACTCTCATCAATTAGTGTGCCTTTCTGCATCTTAAAATAACTAAGCTGCTGGGCGATTTCAATGTTTTGTTTAATGGAACGGCCTTCGGCATAAACCTTGCGCCCGAACCTTTCCGAAATCGTGATGATTTGCTGCATGCGGGAAAGCAGGGAGGCGAAAGTACCGATAATAATCCGGCCCGGCGCCCGCTCAAACATCCGCTTTAAATCCTCACCCACCTTTGATTCGCTGATCTGGTAACCGGGCGAATCAGCGCTGGTGGAATCGGAAATTAAGGCCAGCACCCCCCGGCTGCCGTACAAAGCGATTTTATTCAAGTCCGCCGGCTGGTCGTTAATGGGCGAGTGATCAAATTTAAAGTCGCCGGTATGAAAAACAATTCCGGCCGGAGTGGTAATCGCCAAAGCGAAACTGTCGGGGATGGAATGGGTAACGCGGCAAAATTCCACCTCAAAATGCCGGCCCAGTTTAAAACTGGAGCCATTTTCCGCTTTGACAATATTAAGCGCCGGCAGATTGCGATACTCTTCCTGCCGTTTTTTGATAATACCAGCGGTCAGGGCGCCGGTATAAATCGGGGGATTGCCCAGTCGGCCGATTAAATGCGGAATGGCGCCGATATGATCATAATGCCCATGAGTCACCAATACTGCCCGAATCTTATCCGTCCGCTCCGCCAAATAAGAAATGTTAGGAATGATATAATCAATGCCCGGCATATCCTCATCCGGAAACTGCAAGCCCATATCCACGACAATAATATCCTCGCCGTATTCAAAAATCGCCATATTGCGCCCGATTTCCTCCAGGCCGCCCAGAAAGATAATCCTTAATTTATTGTCATCCCTGGGTGTTCGCATCAAAGTGCGGAGCCGGGGCTTAACACGGCCAACCTTAAACTGCCGGCCGCTTTGTCCGCGCCCGGGCCTTCTCGGCCGTTGATCTGTTTTTTTGTACTTAGTAATCATATATTATAGACGACAGACAGCAGACGACAGACAGCAAAATTTTGCTGTCATCAATCATTTGTTTGTCTGGTTATTAATTAAATAGTTAAATAAATAGTATTTATATCGCCTGTTTCATTCGTATTATGCTCCTGAAAATCCTTTTCCGGTAAATGGCGAAAATCAAAACCAAAATTGCCACCACTAAATAAATTGGAAAGGCAATTGCGGAAAAACTCCATGTCTTGACAGCTGCAAAGCTGGTCAGCACGGCCAGTAAAGACATAACATAAGCGATGCCGGTTTCCGTTTCCGGATATTTCCATGATTTTATCAAAGTGGGAACAACCGCCAGGCCATCACTTAAGATAGCAAAAATTATAGCAACTATCGGCTCGGCCGTAAGAGCCCACAATATTAAAGCCAAAGCCGAACAAACGCCACAAATATAATCAAAAGTATGAAGCCGCCAATATGAATTTGGGTTTATAAAAGAAGCGAGTAAAACTAAAAATGGGCCGAAGCCAGACATAAAAACAGGCAAAGCCGCCCAGCCGACCCCGTCGGCAAAAGCAGCCGCGGCGGCAATCAAGGGCGCGGCCGCCCATAAAAGCCAAGTCATTCTATTTGGTTTGCTTTTCCCGCGAATAGTATCTTTGACATAAAATGACACGCCCGCTAGCTGAATAAACGCTCCCGCAAAAACCAAATACTGCCACATAGAAATTAAAATTATTTTTATTTATTGAGGTTCTTCGGGTGGGCGAGAGAGGACTTGAACCTCCACGGTATTGCTACCACATGGACCTGAACCATGCGCGTCTACCAGTTCCGCCACTCGCCCCTATAGTCATACATTACAATAAGAGACAAGAGTTACAAGTTACGATTTACAAGATGATCACCATACCAACTTCTGACCGGTCTTGATGTACCACTGGCTGATGTTGGCAAAACGATCCCGGGGAGTCAAAATACTGCTAACATCAAACCCCTTAATTTTTTTACTCTGGACGTAAGTATAAATCGGCGAATACATAAAAATCGCCGGCACTTCCTCGGTAAAAATTTTCTGAAATTCCTGATATTTTGCCACCCTAGTCTCCATATCCGAAGTCAAACGGGCATCTTCCAAAAGCTGGTCCACTTCTTTATTGGCATAATTGGCGATGTTAAGCCCGCTTTCACCTATTTGAGAAGAATGCCAAAAGGCGTAAGCATCAGGATCGCTGCCAACCACCTGGCCGTAAAACAAAGCCTGAAAATTGCGGGGTTTGATAATATCAGACTGAATCTGGGCCGCAGGGACGATGTTTACGATTGTTTTAACTCCGACCGCTTCCCAAAAAGTTTTTACCAAATCCGCCACTTTTATATTATCGTCGGTCTCAACAATGGTTAAAATAATAACAAAATAATTTCCATCCTTCTTCAGCCATTGACCGGCGCCTAACGACAAGGTGTTTTCCGCCGCTTGTTTCACTGCTTCATCTTCAGAGTCAAAATCAACTTCCGCCTGCGCCAGTTGTTCAGCCGTAATTTCCTCTTTCGTCCAGCCCGCTTCCGCCAATAATTTTTCCGCCTCTTCCTTGTTAAACCGGTATTTTGTAATATCCTGGTTATAAGCGAAACTCTCCGGCAAAATCGGCCCGTCAACCAAACGGGCGTCGCCGCCGAAAATTTGAGAAACGATCTCGTTCTTGTTAATGGCCAGGGCTAAAGCCTGGCGGACTTTTACGTCACTTAAAGCCGGGTTATTTTTTTGATTTAAAAAGATAGCCGTAAGCTGGGGAAAATTCAATTTATAAAAAGCCAACGAATCCTTGGCGATCAGGCTGTCCTGGGCGTAATGGGGAAGATAACTGACGCCCTCAATATTGTTCTCATTCAAAGCGTTAATTAATTCTTCAAAGCCGGGAAAAAATTTAAAGGTTAAATTTTTAATGTAGGGCCGGGAGCCATAATAATTCTCGTTAATTTCCAGACTATAAGACCTGATATTGCCGGCTTTATCCTTGGTCAAAGACTTAAACTTATACGGCCCGGAACCGATTGGCCTTAAATTCAAATCAGCCAAACTGGCCGCTTCCGGCGCAACCTGCAACCATAAATTTTGCGGTATGATGCCGAAAGTAAGTAATTCCGGAAAAGCGGCATAAGGCTCGGCTAAAATGAATCTAATCGTCCGGGCGTCAACCTTTTCTATGTCCACGCCGACGAAACTGGGGCGTAATGGTGATTTGTATTGCGTATTCTTAATGGCGTTAAAAGTAAAAATAATATCATCAACCGTCAAATCTTCGCCGTTATGCCACCGCGCATCTGTCCTTACTGTACAGGTATAAATTTTATTCTCAGCGCCCAAAGTGCAATTGTCAGCCAAGTCATTAACCAATCTTCCGTCTCCCCCGCGCTTAAACAAGGAAGAAAAGACCAAATAACTGATATCGCTGTCGGCGTCGCTGGCGCCGGCATAAATCGGATTAATATATTTCGGCGCCCCCACCAAACCTTCAATGTATTCGCCGCTAACGACCGGCACGGTCTGCAAATGGTTTTTATAAAATTGCCAGCCGCAGAAGGCCAGACTCAAAAATATAATTGCCAGACATCCCCACACCAGTCTTAATTCCAACGGGCTTAAAAATCGCCCGATATATTTTATCTGCTTTAAACTGGGCCATTTTGATTTTCCCAAAGAACTGACCAATTTTTTATCCCAAACTGTCTGCCGGGAATCAAAACCGTTATTCTTACCCGTCTGGAAAAACCGAATGAAAAAATTAACCAAACATTTTTTGGCGTTTTTCAACAAAATAATAATTTTAACTTTTGATGAAGACACAATTGATAATTGAAGAGTAGGCCTAATATTTACAAAATTATATTAGCCAGAGATATCAAAAAAAATAATAAAGCTAAAATTATGGTGACAACAAACAGTATTTTTTCCATGCCTCGCTTGGCCAGATAAACATTGCCGGCCCCGCCGAAAATACCGGACAATCCCGCTCCCCGATTTTGCAAAAGAACCGCCAGCATCAAAAAAACAGCGATAATGATTTGAATAATTTTAAGCCATCCCATATTAATAATCTATTATGATTTAACACTCTCAATAATCTTGGCCAGGACCTTTTTATTATTAACCGCCAAATCAGCCAATGTTTTTCTATCTAACTCAATCTTATTTTTATGCAATAAACCGATAAATTTTGAATAAGACAAGTCGTGCTGCCTCACAAAAGCGCTGATCCTGATTTGCCAAAGATGACGAAAATCAATTTTTTTCTTTTTGCGTCCGACGTAAGCATGCGCCCCGGCCTTGGTGGCCGCGGTTTTGGCTAAACGAATTAAATTTTTTCTTCCCCATTTATAACCCTTAACTTGTTTTAAAAGTTTTCGGCGCTTTTTTACATGGGTTGTCCCTCGTTTGACTCTAGACATAAATATAATGCAAATCCACAAATTATATGCGAATACTGCAAATTAATAAATTATGCAAATAATTCGCATAAAACCTATTTGCGGTATTTGCATGCCATTTGTAGATTCGCATTTTATGAATATGGCATTAGTTGCTTAATGGTTTTAATTCTCTTTTGATCAGCGTTAACGTCCCGCCGTTTCCGACGAATTGTATTACCGCTTTCCCGGGAATTAAAATGATCCTGCCCGGCTTTTCTTTTTTTTAATTTCTTCTTGCCGGTGACAATAAAACGTTTCACCGTGGCTTTGTGGGTCTTAATTTTCGGCATATTATAATGAAAATTATATTATTTACAATACTTAATATTCACCCTTATAAAATAACTTACTTTACCCAACTGTTATTGGTTAAATTAGTTAAATAGTTGGGGTAAGTAGATAGTTATTGGATAGTTATTCGTAATTCGCGTCATTCGTGTTAACAAAATGTTAACAAAAAAACAGGCTTAACTAACCTGATTTGCTCGTAGTTAATTACTTTTATTTACCAGTACTATTGTAAACCTTCCGCCTTGTTTTGTCAAGTCCTGCTCGCGCACTATATTTAAATTCTCATCCCCTTCCAGCTTGCCTACAAATTCGTTGATGGTTTCCACGGCTTTGGCCGGATGCTGCCTCTCCCGCCCTTTTAAGATTAATTCAATTTTCAGCTTGTTGCCTTTTTCTAAAAATTTTTCCGCCTGCTTGAGGCGAAAATCAAAATCATGCCGGCTAATCCGGACTGATAAACGAATGCCTTTGATATCCATCTTCTTCTGCTGTAATTTCTGCTTTTTGGCTTTCTTCTCATTTTCATATTTAAAGTGGTCGTAATCCATTATTTTTGCTACCGAAGGACGGACTTTAGGATTAACTTCCACTAAGTCCAAACCGGCCTCTCGCGCCCGCTTTAAGGCCTCGGCCGTAGGGAGCACGCCAATATTCTGATCATTTTCGTCAATCAAAAAAACCTCGGGTATTCTAATAAACTCGTTGGCTCGAAAAAATTTCTTTGGTTTTGGTTTGGCTTTTCGCCATTTTCTGCGCATAAATTTAGAAAACAGTAAACAGACAACAGGGATTGATGCAAAATGTAAAATTAGTTTTTTGCTTTCTGTTTTCTGTTTACTAAAAATGAGCGGGTAACGGGAATCGCCCCACACCACGTGGGGTGTGGGGCGCCATGCACCTTCATGGTGCATGGCGAACCCATAGTGCTGATGTTCAAACTCGGAGCGGGTAACGGGAATCGAACCCGTATCTCTACCTTGGCAAGGTAATATAATAACCATTATACGATACCCGCAGAATCAATTATCAATTACGAATTATCAATTAGCAATTTCTTAATTCATAATTTGTAATGTTGATTGAATACCGGTGCCGCGGGGGAGAATTGAACTCCCACGGTATATAACTACCATTGGATTTTAAGTCCAACGCGTCTACCAATTCCGCCACCGCGGCAAATCTGTCGTCTGTCGTCTGTCGTCTAATTTTGTGGAGATGGCGGGAATTGAACCCGCGTCTAATAAGTTCCAAGCAAACATTTTTACAGAAATAGTCCGATTTGTAGTCTTATTACCGTTGTTAAAGCCGGACAAAATCAACAGTAACCAGTTCTTAAGATTTTAGCCAACTAGCCAGAACCGTTAATTGGCCTATTCTGATAAATGACACCCGCTACCGGCTATCAGAAATCACCGGGCGGATGGTTATCGCTTCCGCCGGCTGGCGGATTAAGCAACAACAGGAGCAAAAGCCGGCAGGCTAAAAGCCGCCTTTACTTTTGCCAGTACATTGTTTGCACTTATTTTAGCTCAACGCGATTAACGTGACTGATGAAACGCACGTCCTGAATGTTTACCGGAATGCTTATTATCGATGCCTGGCATCCCCCAAAAAAATAAGAATAAAAAGAAAAATAAGAAACTAAATTTTCTTGCTCTTATTTTTCTTATTTTTCTTATTTATTACGTTTTATTAAGGTTCTTGCCTGCCGTTCCAGTTCTCGTTTTTTGATTGTCTCCCGCTTGTCAAACTTTTTTTTGCCCCGGCCGACTCCGAATTCCAGCTTAATCAAACTATGTTTAGTATATATTTTCAAAGGCACTAATGTCAATCCTTGCTCTTTCTTTTTGCCCAACAAATGTTTGATCTCATTCTTATTTAAAAGTAGCTTGCGCGGCCTGGTCGGATCATAAACCTTGACCGAAGCGGCGTATTTATACAAAGGAATATGAGCGTTAATTAGTCTTAATTCCGGTAAATTTTTACGGCCGCTTTTGACAGTAACATAAGCTCCTTTTAAGCTGATGTGCCCGGTTTTAATTGATTTTACTTCGTGGCCCAACAACACCAAACCGGCCTCATATTTGGCCAAAATATTATAATCAAACCGGGCTCGTTTGTTCACCGCTAAAACGGACATAAATTATCAATTACAAATTACAAATTTCCAAACTCTAAATCTCAAATACCCCAATCATCCCAATCATCCCAATAATCCCAATAATCCCGACAAAAATTATTTTACCACGTTCCATTCTTTCAACTTCTCAATTACTTTCCGGTTAGTCATGGTATTCTGCAAATACATTTTATAACTTGGCTCTTTCACGCGCTCTTTAACCTTATCGTAGTCTTTATATTGCTTAATCAATTCTTCCACTTTTTTGTTAATCTCATCCTCGCTGACTTTAATTTTTTCCGCCAGGGCGATTTCTCTGATTAACAAAGCGCTCTTAACCCGCTTAACCGCCTCCGGCAAAAGATCCAGAGTGAACTGGTCGCGGTTTTTTCCTAAACTGCTTAAATAATCCTCAAATTTTCCACCCTGGCGCGTAATCCCGTGTTCAATTTCCCCCAGCATGATTTTGGCTTCATGGTCAACCAGCATTTCCGGGATATCGCCGAACCTGCTGCCAGACACGATTTTATCCAAAATTTTAAGTTCGGTCTCCTGCTCGGCTGCCTGTTTCTTTTCCAATTCCAAATTCGTCCGCAGGTTCTTTTTGAGTTCATCCAAATTTTTAAGCCCCAAACCTTGAAAAAATTCTTCGTTTAATTCCGGCAATTTCCGGGAATAAGCTTCCTTGATTTTAACCTTGAATTCCACCATTTTTCCGGCTAAATTTTGCTGGTGGTAATCGGCCGGATAAGGCAGACTGAATTCACGCATATCACCTTTTTTAGCGCCAATCAACTTTTGACCGAATCCGGGAACCAAATATTCCTGGCCGATAATCACGGCCGTATCCTGGCTCTGTCCGCCTTCGATCGGCACTTTATCCAAAAACATTTCTATTTTAACAATGGCCTTGTCGCCCGCGCCGATTTCCCGGTCAGTGATTTTTTCCTGTGCCCGCATTTCTCGCAATTGTTCAATCATTTTGTCCACTTCCTCATCCTTGACTTCCGCCGGCACGGCCTTGATTTTAAAATTTTTATAATCGCCTAACTTTATTTCCGGCAAAATCGCCAGTACCACTTTATAAACCAAAGGGTTATCCGGCGCCAGCTTCACAATGTCAACCCGGGGTGAACCAACCGGCTGGCGCTCCGTATTCTTTTCAATGGCGGTCTCAATGGTTTTATTAATCGCAAAGCGGGCCGCTTCTTCCAGGATGGTCATCTCGCCGATCTTTTGCTTCAAAATTTCATAAGGAACCTTGCCGGGCCGAAAGCCCTCAACCTTAATTTCGGCAGACGCTTTTCGCGCTCCCTGTTCAAGATAAGGCTTAAATTCCGCCCAGGAAAGCTCCACGGTTATTTCAACTTGTGATTTAGCTAAATCCTTTTTTTCTATTTTCATTGTATATTAGTAATTAGTAGATTAGTAATTTGTGCAAGTTCCCCTCCTTACAAAGGAGGGGTCAGGGGTGGTTTAAGAGAACCCCCAATATCTAAACTGATAAATTTTTAAATTAGGCCCGAAGCAAATAAATTTGCCTCGGGCTAACCACACAGTATTTTATTTAACTTTGGAGCGGAAAATCGGCCGGGGCTATATCCATGTTAGCCGGAACCCGAAGATCATCCTTAACTTCTTGAATTCGGCTAAACAGCGCTTGTTTTTCCCCTACCGGTAACTTGATAGTTTTAGCCACAAACGTGTAATACTGGTCCTTACTAATAATAACAAAATTTCTCTTTGCCAAAGCGACTACAAGCTTTTGCTTTTCTAATTTCACCATTTTTACACCTCCCTTTTTAAATTAACGATTTTTATTTTTGTTGACAAAATATCTAATATCCTATTTTATATTAGCAACCCCACAATTAACAAAGCTACAATATTCAATATCTTGATCATGGGATTTATTGCCGGACCGGCCGTGTCTTTGTAGGGATCGCCGACAGTATCGCCAGTGACGGCCGCCTTATGCGCTTCCGAACCCTTGCCCCCGAAATGGCCGTCTTCAATATATTTCTTGGCATTATCCCAGGCCCCGCCGCCCGAAGTCATGGAAATGGCCACGAAAATCCCGGTAATAATAGAGCCGACCAAAAGGCCGCCCAAAGCTTCAACGCCTAAAATAAAACCAACCAAAATCGGCGCCACCACCGGAATCAAAGCCGGTACAATCATCTCCCGAATGGCGGACTTGGTAACAATATCAACGGTCAGGCCGTAATCCGGCTTCTCCGTATTTGCCATAATTCCCGGCTTGTCTTTAAACTGCTGGCGCACGTTTTTTACCACTGAACCGGCGGCCCGGCCCACGGCCTGCATGGCTAGGGCCCCGAAATAAAAGGGCAGCAAACCGCCGATAAACAACCCGACCAAAACTTTAGGATCATTAATTAAAAAATGAACCGTTTCGCCTAAGCTGTGAGTATAATCGGAAAACAGCACCAACGCGGCTAAAGCGGCCGAACCAATGGCGTAGCCCTTAGTCACCGCTTTAGTGGTATTGCCAACCGCGTCCAGGGGATCGGTGACGTTGCGCACGTCGTCGCCCAATTCCGCCATCTCGGCAATGCCGCCGGCGTTGTCGGTAATCGGGCCGTAAGCGTCCATGGTAACGATAATGCCGGCCAGCGACAGCATGGCCATAGCCGCAATCGCAATGCCGTACAAACCGGCCAGGCTGAAAGCGCCCAAAATTGCGGCCACGATAACGATCACCGGCCAGGCGGTTGACTTCATGGAAACCGCCAGCCCAGCGATAACATTAGTGCCATGCCCGGTTTTGGAAGCCTCGGCGATGTCGCGCACCGGCTTAAAACGGGTAGAAGTATAATATTCGGTAATCACCACCAAAGCGGCGGTTACCGCCAATCCGATCAAAGCGGATAAATAAATGTTTAAAATGTCATAAGCGCCGTTGCCGGCTAAAAGCAGCCGGGTAGCCGGATAAAAACCGACGGCGGCTAAAATCCCGGCCGCGGCCAGACCCTTATACAGGGCGGCCATAATATTTCTCTTTTTGCCCAAACGAATAAAAAATATGCCGATAACCGAAGCGATGATTGAAATTGCGCCGATTACCAAAGGATAAATTATAATATTATCCAGGCCGTGAAAAAGCAGGCTGCCTAAAAGCATGGCGGCGATGGAGGTAACCGCGTAAGTTTCGAACAAATCCGCGGCCATGCCGGCGCAATCGCCGACGTTATCGCCGACATTGTCGGCAATCACCGCCGGATTGCGGGGATCATCTTCCGGAATGTCAGCTTCCACCTTACCCACCAAATCAGCGCCCACGTCCGCGGCTTTGGTATAAATTCCGCCGCCCAAACGGGCAAAAATGGAAATTAAAGAACCGCCAAAGCCAAAACCGATTAAAGCGGATAAATCTTTGGTAAGATAATAAAATCCGGCCGTACCCAAAAGCGCCAGGCCAACCACCAACATGCCGGTAACGCTGCCGCCCCTGACCGCCACGCCCAAGGCCTTCTTCATCCCGCTCCGGGCCGCTTCCGTCGTGCGGACGTTAGCCCGCACGGAAACATACATGCCGATATAACCGGTCAAACCGGACAAAAACGCACCCGCCAAAAAAGCCAAGGCCGTCAACCAGCCTAAGTTGGGCAAAAAACCAATGGCAAAAAACAAAAGTACTGCTACCATGCCCACGGTGCGATACTGGCGGTTTAAAAACGCTTTGGCCCCGGCCTGAATTGCGGCCGCGATCTCCCGCATCCGCTCATTGCCAGTCGGTAATTTTAAAACCGATTTGATGGCGACCAGGCCGTAAACAATGGCCAAAATCGCGCTGCCAAAAATGAAAATACTGATTTGAGACATAAATTTGCCTACTCCATGAATCATAAAATACAAATCATGGACAATTTTAAAAAATAATAATAATTATAATTAGAAATTATAGTGGATGAGGGATAGTTAATTTAACGGCTAATCCTCCCTCAAAGACTAACCTTTAATCCATTGAATCAATCGCTCCCGGCGGCAATTCGGAACCGAAAACCAAACATGAAAACTCCTCATCAAGCTCAATCCGATATCCATCCGCATCTATTAATTGGATGGCATTCCAGGGGCAGAAAACAAGACATTTTTTGCATGCCCGTCCCAGGGTGCAATTTTGACCTTTGACAAATTTAATCTTCCCAGCGGCTCCTTGAGCAAACATACCGCAAGGACACAAGTCAATGCACTTGCCACAGCCATCACAAGAACTCGTATCAAGCCCCGGCCAGGCAACCGGTTCTCCTAACGGTTTAGAATCCGGCCCTACGTCATTGTTCATATTTAGCTTGTCCATGATTTATACCTCCTTGATCTTTATTGTACTACCCATTACAATCTCCAATTAATTTTTTAAGGACAACATATTTTTATATTTTTAAAACCTATCAAAAATCTTAAAATGTTCAATTATGGGCTGCGCGTTACACGTTACACGGTATGCGTTATGCCTTCTTCTTCTCATCATCTGCTTTTTTGGCGACAGATTCTTTTTTATCCAGCTTCTTATCTTTCTTATCTTTCTTCTCATCATCCCCGGCAACTGCTTTATCGCCCTTATTCTCCTTTTCGCCATCCTTGCTCGCTGTTTGCTGTTCGCTGTTCGCCTTCTTATCATCTTTAGTTTCGTCTGCCCTCTTATCGCTCTTGGCGTCAATTGGCGTGTCTGGGCGTACCTTTGGCGTCTTCTTGGCATCTTTGGACGTATCCTTATCGGTCTTCTCGCTCTTGTCGTCCTTTTTCCCCTCGTCGCCCACGATATCAATCCTCCAGCCGGTTAAACGGGCCGCTAAACGCGCATTTTGGCCGTTTTTGCCAATAGCCAAAGACAGCTGGTCTTCAGCTACTTTAACCGTAGCTTTTCTCTCTTTTTCATTGATTTTAATGCCGGAAATCTTAGCCGGAGACAAAGCATTGGCGATAAATTTAACCGGGTCATCGTCGTATGAAATAATATCAACCTTTTCCCCGCCCAATTCACTGATAATTGTCTGGATGCGGGCGCCACGCTGGCCCACGCAGGAACCGATCGGGTCAACATTGTCCGAATCGGTCCAAACCGCCACTTTGGAACGGGAACCGGCTTCCCTAGCCACGGCTTTAAGCTCCACTAAACCGTTGGAAATTTCCGGAATTTCCAGATAAAAAACCTTTTTTAAAATTTCATCCGAAGTGCGGGACAAAATAATTTCCGCGCCCTTGGAACCCATCCTCACTTCTTTGATAAAAACTTTTACCCGCTCGCCCGGATTATATTTTTCCCCCATAATCTGCTCTTCCGCCGACAAAAAACCGACTGACTTGCCTAAGTCCACCAAAACGTTCCGACCTTCCCGGCGCTGAACCACGCCGCTAACCACTTCTTTTTCCTTGTCTTTAAATTCAGAAAATACCATTTCCCTTTCCGCTTCCCGCAGGCGCTGAATAATAACCTGCTTGGCGGTTTGGGCCGCCATCCGGCCGTATTCCGCCGGCACTTCCAGTTTAGTTTTTATTTCATCCCCAATCTTAGCTCTTTTTTTAATCAATTTGGCATCACTCAACTGAATCTCGGTCTTGGGATTAAATTTTCGCTCTTCCTCGCCCTCCGCAGCTTCATCTTTAGCATCGTCATTGGTATCTACTGACATTATTTTATCGCCTTTGCTCTTTTCCGGTTCTGCCGTCTGCCGTCTGCCGTCTGCCGTCTTATCATCCTTGGCGTCGCTTGACGCATTTTTGGCGTCGTCTTGGCGTCCGTTGGCGTCCGTTGGCGTCGTCTTGGCGTCACTTGGCGTACTATCGGCGTCGTCTGGCGCATCTTCTTCCTCCGGCATATCCTCAACCACGGTCTTAACGTCAAAAACCTTGGATTTGGCGGTTTCCGGATCAAATTCAACCTTAATGTTCTGGTTTTTCTCGCCGAAATCCTTGCGATAAGCAGCGGCCAGGGCCTGTTCAATCGTGGCCACTACCGCTTCATAGCTTAAATTTTTTTCTTCACAAACTTGCTTGATAGCATTTGATAATTCTGACATATATTTTTTATTTTAAATTATTTTAATTAGTTATTTCATTAAAAAACTAATCAAATAAATTAATTCGCATGTGCCGCATTCGTAGTTGCGGCTTTTTTGCGCTAGCAAAAAATAACTTAAAAAAGGCTAATTGTCATATAAAAACAACTAGCCTTATTCTAAACAGTATATTAGCATAAACAGATTTAGCTGTCAACTGTCAAGTAAATAAAATATGATTTTTCTCCTTATATAATAAAGATCCATAATTATAACTTTGTATCAATTATCCATGCCCGTAAGACAGCGCAATAATTGCTACCCCCACGATCGCCACGACAAACAAAATTTTTTGTATCCCGGTAATTCCTTCAACCTCTTTGAACTCTTTGAACAGGCCAGGCCTAATCAAAGTGGAAAATTTATTCAACGTCAGGCGGTTAGCGAACTCTGCGACTTTGAATAAGTAAAGCCCAATCAAAGTGGGAAACACCATTTCGCTAACCAGAAAAAACGGTTGGGCAATGGTAATGTAATTCAGTTTATACGTCCAATATCCCAGCATTAAAGGGGCCCAGACGCAACACCCTAACGCCAAGCCGCTTCCCACTCCGACCAGAGAAAGTCTTTGGCCGGATTCTTTTTTGCCCGCCAGTTTCTTAACAAATAGCGAACCCAGATAAGAGCCGCTGTACCAGGCAGTTAAAAAAGTACTGAAGGTTACTTCTTCTAAGGCGAAAAATCTTTTGAAAAACACGGCCACTCCCCAGATGACGCTATAGCATGCTATCCAGCCGAGTAAAGCAACGCTGTTAATTTCTCTCCTTCCCAGCCATACTATCGCACCGGCCGCACCCAGACATATTATCAACCCCGCTACTATACCGAAGGTCAACACATTCACTTCCCCCAGAAAAACCCAACCCAGAAACATGGTAATAATATCGTCTCCCTGAGTAAACAATGACTTTTTGCTCAAAGAGATATCAATTGCCCGCCACTGGCAATAAGCGCCAAAGCTGTTAAAAATACCAATGACAAATATTAACTGCCAGTGCCTGTCAAAAGACAATTCTCCCATAAAAGCAGGCAAAGCCAAAAAGGCCAAAAAAGACAGTAGGGCGGCAAAAAAGAATTGCCAAGACAAACGTCTGGTTCTGGATGGCAATCCGGTTATCTTCTTCGTCAATATTTTCAGAATTATATCATTAATCGCTATCCTCAAAAAAATCGGCGTATACCAAGTTGTCATATTTCCTCCTTTTTTCTCTTAAAGTATTATTCAGTTAAAAAATGTACAAAATATTAGGGAACATATATTTATATCATAATGACAATTTCTGTCAAGCATATTCCTCCCCTTGCGAAGGGGAGGCTAGGAGGGGTTGTGTTCCTCCCCTTACCAAGGGGAGGTTAGGAGGGGTTCGGACCAGTCTTGCCCAAACAAAAAAATTAAACTACAATAACTATAGAGACACATTCATTATTCGCGCTATTATCTATGGCTATTTGTGCCATATTTATAGCCATTCGTTATACCTATGAAATCAACCATCTTCTCCGGCATCCAGCCTTCCGGCAGTCTGCACCTGGGAAATTACTTAGGTGCGATTTCGCAATGGACGGAAATGCAGGCGAAATATAATTGTATTTTCTGCGTGGTGGATTATCACGCCCTTACGGTTAAGCAGGACCCAAAAAAATTAAAAAACCAAATTTTAGGTTTGGCTAAAACCATGCTGGCCAGCGGCATTGACCCGAAAAAATCAGTTATTTTCCAACAGTCGGATATTAATGCCCACACCGAATTGACCTGGCTCTTTAACTGCACGGTTGCCCGAATGTCCGACCTGAATAAAATGACCCAATTTAAAGATAAAGCCGGAAAAAATCAAGAAGCTGTCAGCGTCGGCCTCTATGATTATCCGGTCCTGATGGCGGCTGATATCCTGCTTTACAATACCGAAGTCGTGCCCGTGGGCGAAGACCAAATTCAGCACGTGGAATTAGCTCGCACTCTGGCCAGAAGATTCAATTCGCAATTCGGTGAAACCTTTAAAATCCCGAAAGTAAAAATTAAGACGGCCGGCGCCCGCATCATGGGTCTGGATGACCCGACTAAAAAAATGAGTAAAAGCGCTGCCTCGGAAATGAATTACATTGCCTTAAACGATAAACCGGAAATCGCCGCTAACAAAATAATGCGCGCCACCACGGATTCAGGCAGGGACATAAAATACGATACAAAGAAAAAACCCGGAATTTCCAATTTGCTCGCGATTTATTCTCTACTCCAGAACAAATCGGTTAAAACCTTAGAGAAACAGTACCAGGGCAAAGGCTACGGTGATTTTAAAAAAGACCTGGCCCAAGTGGTAGCTAAATTTTTAACTAAATTCCAGGCTAAATATAATAAAATTTCCGACAGAGAAGTAGAAAAGATCCTTGACCAAGGTGCCAAAAAAATCCGCCCGCTTGCGGAAGAAACCCTGAAAAAAGTCAAAGAAAAAATTGGGATTATTTAAAAACCACTACCAAACCAAAAAAACAGAGCTCCCGCTCTGCTTTTTTATTTAAACGTATCCCATCCGCCAGCTGGCGGACCAAATTCCAGTTCGTTTCTTTCGTGTATTTTCGTTGCTTTCGTGTCTATCCCCAAATTCCTAATTTCAGATTCCTAAAATATTCCACTGCTAACAGGCGTCAATTTTATTCGGAAACCAGATTAAAAATCCAATTCCCGAATCGACCATATTTAATCTTCATTCAATCATCATCCTCAATTGAAAATTGATAATTGAAAATTGAAAAATTAAATGATTTCTCCCTAGAAAGGAGGTGATCCATCCACAGCTTCCGCTACGGATGCCTTGTTACGACTTCGTCCCTATCATCAACCCTGCCGTCCCCCGCACCGGTTTCCACGAATTTTCAAAATATTATTATATTCACGAAAACTGGCGCGGGGTTCGGGCATTGCCGACTCTCTTGACGTGACGGGCGGTGAGTACAAGACCCGATAACGTATTCACCGCGGCATTGCTGATCCGCGATTACTAGCGATTCCGGCTTCATGAGGTCGAATTTCAGACCCCAATCCGAACTGAGAAAAGTTTTTAGGGATTGGCTCCACCTTGCGGCTTGGCGTCCCATTGTACTTCCCATTGTAGCACGTGTGTAGCCCAAGACGTAAGAACCATGCTGATTTGACGTCATCCCCGCCTTCCTCCCACTTAAAGCGGGCAGTCTCTTGTGACACGTAAAACACAAGATAGGGGTTGCGCTCGTTTCCCGACTTAACGGTACATCTCACGACACGAGCTGACGACAACCATGCAGCATCTGTCTAGCACCCTCGAAGGCTCCCCGGTTTCCCGGGGTCTGCAGCTAGATGTCAAGCCTAGGTGAGGTTCCTCGTTTATCGTCGAATTAAACCACATGCTCCACCGCTTGTGCGGGTCCCCGTCTATTCCTTTGAGTTTTAAGCTTGCGCTCGTACTCCCCAGGCGGGATGCTTAACGGGTTACCTTAGGTTAACAACACTGACAGGGTCGACACTGCCAATGTTTAGCATCCATCGTTTACGGCGTGGACTACTGGGGTATCTAATCCCATTCGCTACCCACGCTTTCGTCCCTGAGCGTCAGAACCGTTCCAGCAAGCTGCCTTCGCATTTGGTGTTCCTGCTGATATTAACGGATTTAACCCCTACACCAGCAATTCCGCTTGCCTCTTCCGGCCTCTAGCTTGGCCATCTCTTCCGCGCTTCTTCGGTTGAGCCGAAGGATTTAACGGAAGATGCGTCAAGCCGCCTACGGACGCTTTACGCCCAATAAATCCGGATAACGCTTGGGGCCCTCGTATTACCGCTGCTGC
>CAYNBD010000015.1:0-18054 GCA_964395755.1 uncultured Gammaproteobacteria bacterium | reverse complement strand
ATTTATATCTTTTTTTGCCTCCTCAAGACTTAACACCGCCAGTTATCTCTAATCTGCAGGCCATAGACATTACGGCCAGTTCTACGGTTATCAGTTGGGGTACGGACGAACCGGCGGATGGTATAGTTCATTTTGGTGTTTCTTCCTCCCTGGCGACAAGCACGGTAGTCGCTAATGTAGATATGTCCCTGAATCATGCCGCTCAACTTTCAGGTCTTTATGCCAGTACAACTTACTATTATTTTGTTACTTCCGCTGACGCAAAGGGTAATACTGCCACCAGCAGTATGCAAACATTTACCACCCTGCCACTCGGCATAAAGGCGGTCAGAATAATAACGGGAGCGGCTGTATATCCCTCAATTGCTTGGCGATACGATGGTTTCGGAGTGGCTTATACAAGATTCTTAGGAAGTGGATCGGGATATCGTGAATATACAATATATTTCACGAAAGTAGATTTGGACGGCGATATATTAGTGGCAGAGCGCAGCTTGAGTGGCACGATACGTATACCGGGTGATGTCGGGGTTCAAACTGTTGCCGATATTCATCCGGACACAGCCGGTTTTAACGTTACCTGGAATGAATATAGCCAAGGCGAAGTAATTGTAAAAAAAATCATTTTGGATGGAGACGGTAATATCATAGAGGGCCCTGTGATTTCCACGACCAACGGGCGGACAGAAGTTTATTATTATAAAGGTTATTCTTCGGTGGAAGCGAATTCGGCTTATGGGTTTATATTTGTTGCTCCGGACGAAAGAAGTGTGAATTTTGTAATGAAAAATGCCCAAGGCAGCTCCACTATTGATTCTTTGGTACTGGATACAAGTCCCGATCATGATATTTATGCTAATCCGCATATTGCCTGGGATGGTTCTAGTTTCGGTATGGTCTGGCACAATAGTTCTACCGGCAGAATTTATTACACCAGAATTAATGGTGACGGAGTTAAAGAAACCGATAATATTTTGGTGGTCGGTGACGAGTATGGACGTATACCCAATATTATCTGGAATGGTTTAGAATATTATTTGTCGTGGAACGGCGGAGTCAAAGGAGAGATCCAATTGGCAGCAATAAATTCAAATGGTCTGCAAATGAAACCGGTTAAAGTTATAGCGGGTCGTTTAGCTAGTGATGGTTTCAGTGATATGTGCTGGACCGGTTCCGAGGTGGGGATAGTTTGGATGGATGCTGGTACCGTAGCTACTCAAGGAATTTGGTTCGGCACGACTCAGTACTAAAAATTTGCAGAAAGATTTTAGTTTTAATTATAAAATTATGAAATCAAAATCAGGTAAAATAGAGACCGAATGCTGTTCCGGAATGTCGGCGGATAAGATCAAACAAGGCGCCGCGGAATTGAAAAGGCTGGCCCTAAAGGCCAAAGATAAGTATGATCAGTCGGATGAGAAGACAAAAAAGAAGATTTTGGCCGGTGTGGTGGGAGCGGCGGCTTTATTGACCGGGGTGATTGGTTTGCGCGCCCTGAAGAAAAAGATGAAAAAATAAAAAAATAAAATATAAAATAAGAACAATAAGAGCCTTGGTATCTTTCTGTTCTTATTTTTTATTTTTTGTTCTGTGGATAAATGGCTCTTGACATAATGTAAAATATACATTACAATTAGTAATATATATTTTACATTATTATTTAAAGAAGTAAAAACTTATGAACTACAAAATTTTCAAAAAGTTAAGAATCTTGACCGCCATTTTCGTTTCCATCCTGGTGGCCACGGCGGTCACGCTTAATAATTTCCTTCTGGCCTTGGCCGGGGTGTCAATCAGCGTATTGTTTTTGATTCTGGTCAAAAGAAAAACCAAAGCGGTTCTGGTGGATGAAAGGATAAAGGCCGTCAGTGGGCACGCCGCCCGCCTGACTTACGTTACCCTGACCATTGCCTTGGCCACGCTGTCTTTGGTCTTGATGCTGCTGGGCCGGCGCCTGGGCGAGTCCCGGCTTGAATTTTTAGGCCTGACTTTTAGTTATCTTGTTTTGTCGAGTATGGTCATTTACTCCGTAGCTTATAAATATTACGTTAAAAAATATGGCGGCCAAGACAAGGAATAAAATTAAAGTTTACCGGGCGATGCATGATTTGACCCAGGAAGAGTTGGCGGAAAAAGTTGGCGTTACCCGCCAGACCATTATCGCCGTGGAAAAAAATAGGTACGTTCCTTCCCTGGAGCTGGCATTTAAAATCGCCCGTATATTTAAGGAAAAAATTGAAAATATTTTTGATTATTCGTAAAGTGTTCAAATAACAGAAATTATTTATCAGGGCCGGTGTTTGCCGGCCCGTTTTTTATGTGATAGAATATAATGGCATTAATTATTAAAATAAAATATATGCAAAAAACAATTGCTAATTTAACCAAAGCTTTCATCGGCGAAAGCCAGGCCCGGAACCGTTATACTTTTTACGCCAAAGTGGCCCGGAACGAGGGTTACGAGCAGATGGCCGCTATTTTTACGGAAACGGCCGAACAGGAAAAAACCCATGCCAAGCGCCTGTTTGAGCACATTCAGGAATTAAAGAAAAAGAGCCCGGACGATTTGGCCGAGATTAAGGTGGAAGCGGCCGCGCCCACCGTTTACGGCGATACCGCCGCCAATTTAGGCGCCGCCATTGCCGGCGAGCATTATGAAAATTCGGAAATGTATCCGGAGTTTGCGCGGGTGGCGGAAGAAGAAGGCCTGGAAGCCATCGCGGCCCGTTTGCGCGCCATCGCCAAAGCGGAAGAACACCACGAGGAAAGATACAAAAAGTTATTGGCCTTGCTGACGGCCGGCGCGGTCTTTAAGCGCGCGGAAGAAAAAGTTTGGGTTTGCCGGGAGTGCGGTTATGTTCATGTCGGTCCGGAAGCGCCGGCTAAATGCCCGTCCTGCGATCATCCGCGGGCCTATTATCAGCTTAAAAGCGAAGAGTATTAAAATTACAAATACACAAATTCAATCACAAATAGCACAAATTGGATGATAAAAAGTATTTGTGAATTTGTGCTTGATTTGTGCATTTGTAATTTGTAATCTTGTTTAAAATATATGACAAAAATGAACCAAGTATATAAATGTGAAGTTTGCGGCAATGTAGTGGAAGTAGTGCATATTGGCGCCGGCGAGCTGGTCTGTTGCGGCCAGCCCATGACCTTGTTGGCGGCTAAAACCAAGGATGAGGGGCTGGAAAAACATGTGCCGGTGATTGAAGAACTGCCGGCCAATCTCTGCCAGGGAAAAGACGGCGTCTTGATAAAAGTTGGGGCGGTACCGCATCCGATGGAAGAGAAGCATTATATTGAATGGATTGAAATTATCACGGAGGATGGCAAGCGGGGCAAGAAATTTTTAAAGCCCGGGGATAAGCCGCAGGCCGAATTTTATACCCGCAAGAAAGTAATCGGCGCCCGCATTTACTGCAATATCCACGGTTTATGGAAGTCGGTTTAGCTTTGCCGGGCGCAGCACATAATTCGTGATTTACTAAAAAACATCCCCGCCATAAATGGCCGGGCTATGGCGTGAAGCCCGCTGAAGCGGGCTAATGCAAAAATATATCCCGAGTAGTCGGGATTGGTAATTTAGCCTGACCATTTATGGTTAGGCTATTATGTTGTTGACTGAAATTTGATGCTGTGTTATATTATTTCGTTAAATATAATGAACTTTAAATTAAAAAAATTACAAGAAGAAAAGGAGGGTATTATGATCAAGATTAAAGCCACTGCCTTTGTAAAGATCTCCGGTAATCTGGTGGAGAAAGAAGAGGTGCTTGATTGGCTCAGGGAACGTGCCCAGCAGTATTATGTCGCCGTCTGCGTCGGGGGAGGCGAGCAGATTAACGAAGCCTTTAGAAAGAAAGGATTCGAAATTAATTTTGGTCCCTTTGGCCGGATAGTAAAAAGCCTGGAGGAAAAACAATTGGCTAGGGATGTATTGGAAATTAATCAAGCAAGATTACAGGATTTGCTGGATGAAAGAGGAATTAATGCTCGGGTTTTAATTCCAGTTTGGAATGTGGCGACCGTTTTATCTCCTCTAGACGGGGATGTCTTTGTTTTAGGTGCTCACAACGGTTATGACAAGGTTTATGTTCTTACGTTAAAAAGTAGAGAGGAAGAGAAAAGAGAGCTGTTTAAGAGAGTTGCTGAATGTTTTAGCAACGAGAGGAGAAAGGGGCCTTGCAAAATTAAAGTAATTGGATTTTGATTGATCCAAATTCATTACAGGAGACAGTCGTGGTTTCTTTTAGGGGAACTGCGATTTTTTTATTTTTTTGTGTTATAATTGAACTATGAAATTATTTTACGCCAGCGCCAATAAATATCCTTCCCATAAATTCGCCAATACGGCGCAAATTATGGCCACGGCCCGGGAATTCAAGCGACAATTGGGCCATAATTTCTATTTGGGCGGAAAAAATTTTATTTTGGACAAAAAAGACGGATGGCAGGTCATAAACGGCCAGACCCCAAGAGGCTATTTCCTGGCTTATAAATTTTTAGGGTTCATCAGGAAGCACAAAATTGAGGCGGTCTATTGCCGGGAAGCGCGTTTATTATTTTTTCTGGTTTTATACAATCGGCTGTTTTTTCGCCGGCGCTTAAAATTCATTTATGAGGTTCATGCCCTGGTAGCCAGGAATTTGATTGATAAACTGGTAGAGCGCTATTTGGCCGCCCGGGTTGACAAGTTCATTTTTGTCACCGAGCAGTTGCAAGATGTTTATGTGAAAAAATATCATCTCGATAGGAACAAGGCCCTGGTCGCGCCGGACGCCGTTGACCTGGCCATCTTCGCCCTTAACGTTCCCCGGGCGCAGGCTAGGCAAAGATTAGCCGAAACGATTCCCGCTTTGGCGCGGGCGGGGACAAAAATGACCGTCCTGGGCTATACCGGCAAATTCAAGACTATGGGCATGGACAAGGGTATCAGCGATATTTTGCGGGCCTTGAGCAGGCTGCCGGATAATGTTATATTCATAGCCGTCGGCGGCAGCCAAGCGGACATAGATGATTACCAAAAATTAGCCCGGGAACTAAAAGTGGAGAACAGGGTCGTATTTGTTGGCCATATCAGCCAGCCGGAATTAGCCTTGTTCCAGCAGGCCTGTGATATTCTCCTGATGCCTTTTCCCCTGACCGAGCACTACGCCTATTATATGTCGCCCTTAAAGATGTTTGAATACCTGGCCGCGGGACGCCCGATTATCGCCACTGACCTGCCGGCCGTTAAAGAGGTATTGAACAACGACAATGCCATTCTGGTCAAACCTGACAATCCGGCTGATCTGGCAGCCGGCATTAGCAGACTGTTATCCGACCCGGACTTGTCTGAAATAATTTCCGCCCAGGCCCGCCGGGACGCCCGAAAGTACAGCTGGGCAAAACGGGTGGAAAGTATTTTGGGTTTTATTGGGAGATAGCAGACGACAGTAAAAAAGTAAAAGCAAGAAGACGGTAGACAGCATGCAACACGCAACATGCAACACGCAACATGCAACAACTTAACAATTTGACAATGCAACAATGAAATAGTGTAAATTATAATTAACTTTAAACCTATGAAAATAAAGGATTTTCATCCCAGCCTGATTGGCCTTTTTCAGGCCTTGGGAGCAATTATTTATTGCGCTTTAATCAGCGGTTTGTTTAGGTTAATGGATGAACTGGCGGTTAAGCCGCCGGAATTTATGATCGCCATGATTATGCTTTTTTTATTGGTGGTTTCCGCGGCTATCAGCGGTTTATTGGTGTTTGGTTACCCCCTCTATTTGGTTTTACAGGGCAAAACAAAAGAAGGATTGATTATTTTAGCTTATACTTTTCTTTACAGCGTGATTATTTTAATATTGGGTTTGACCTGTGCAATTCACTTCGGATAGTACTAAAAGCAGGCAGTAATTCCGTTTGAAAGAAAAAAACATGAGTAGCGTATTAATTTAAAGGGGAGGGTGATTTTTAGTATAGAAAAATATATTTTTAGTAGAAAAATTATGAAGAAAGTATTTTCCTTTTTATGGCGACATAAAATTATTTTCCTTATTGTTTTAACCGCGCTGATTGGCGGCGGTTATTTTTTTTACCAAAAAAGCACCCGGACCCAAGCTGACGTCAGTTATGTGACCGCGGCCGCGGCCAAGGGGATATTAATCTCCGCGATTTCAGGAACCGGCCAGGTGTCGGCTTCGAACCAGGTTGACGTCAGCCCCAAGGTTTCCGGCACCGTTGTCGCGGTTAATTTAAAAAACGGCCAGGAAGTGAAAGAGGGGGATTTGCTCGCCCGGATTGACAGCCGGGACGCGATAGCCAAGGTGAACGAAGCCAAAAGCAGTTTGGAAACGGCGGAATTGGACCTGGAAGAATTGTTGGCGCCGGCGGACAATTATACCCTGATGCAGGCGGAGAATTCCGTGGCTGATGCCCAGGATTCTTTGGCCAAATTAAAAATCAACCAGCAAAATGACCAGCAAAGAAAAAAATAAAATCCCCGCAGAGGCCGGGGCCAACCCCCCGCTAGAAATCGGAACCAACAAGACCGACGCCGAATTAGTTAAGTTAACCTTGGCCAACCAGGATAATTTTTTATATCTGATAAAAAGGTATGAGGCCAAACTGCTTGCCTATATTTTTAGAATCTCCAATTTCAGCCGGGAAGAGGCCGAGGACGTTTTGCAGGATGTTTTTATCAAGGTATATGAAAATTTAAATGATTTTGATACTGATTTAAAATTTTCTTCCTGGATTTACCGGATTGCCCGTAATCAGACGATTAGCCAGTACCGCAGGAATAAGGCCCGGCCGAAAACCGTCAGCCTGGAAACGGAAAACGACGTTTTGAAATTAGCCGCCAAGCTTGACATTGAGAAAGAAGTTGACATTAAATATTTGCGTACGAATATAGAGGGGGTTCTAAGTCAATTGGATCGGAGGTATCGGGAGGTGCTGGTCCTGAAGTTTTTGGAAGAGAAAGACTACAAAGAAATCTCCGATATTTTAGAAAAACCCATGGGCACGGTTGCCACCTTAATCAGGCGGGCAAAAGAAAAGTTCAGGGAAGCAGGGGGAGAGATTTACGATCAATAATTCCCAAATTACTAATCCCAAATTGCGAATTATAAAATTATGCAGAATAATTTAAGCGAGAAAGTATTAAAAATGATTAAAAAGGACAAAATCAAGCCTAAGCCCAGGTGGGAATTTTTGTTGAAAAATTACGTTATTTGGCTGGCCGGGTTCATGGCTTTACTGATCGGCGGCCTGGCGACGGCGGTCATTATTCATATGTTTAAAAATAATGACTGGGATGTTTACAAATATATAAACGACAGTTTGGCCGGATTTATTTTTGTTACCCTGCCTTATTTTTGGCTGGTCTTTTTAGGAATTTTCATTTTTGTAATTTATTATAATTTTAAGCACACGCGAACAGGCTATCGCTATCAATTGTCGACGCTAGTCGTGGCTGTTATTTTCATAAGCGTTATTTTGGGATCTTTATTTTACCAGCTGGGCCTGGGGCGGGCCGTGGACGATGTTTTGGGCGATAAATTGCCGTTGTACCGCCAGTTTTTAAATCAACGGCAGAAAATTTGGCGGCAGCCGGAGCGGGGACTGCTGGCCGGCGTAGTGACGGCCATCAACGCTCCGAATGATTTTTACCTAAGGGATTTTGGCGGCCAGCAATGGTATGTTTTTGGTCGGGAAGCCGATATTTTCGGTCCGGTAATGATCGCTCCGGGCAATAGCCTGAAGATAGTCGGTGATATTGTGGGAGAAATGGAATTTAGGGCTGAAATTATCGGTCCTTTCATCAGGCCTTTGCCCGAATTTAATTTTATGCCCGGCCTCAGGACGCATTTCAGTCCATTGCCGTTGCCGCAACCCTAAAACAGTCTGCCGGCCGCCTGAAAGAAAAATAATTTATGAGCGTATTAATTTAACAGAGGGGGCAGTGGTTAACGTTAAATATTTGTTAAATATTTAATAATCAACAAATTATGAAAAATTCAAAAACTATCATTTGGGCGGCCGTTTTGGTGGCCGTGACAGCGGTGGTAGGCATCGCTGTCAGTTCTTACGCCGCCGCCGGCTTTAAAGGCTGGGGCGGAGGCCGGGGGGTTAATTTTGATTCAGAAAAAATCGCGGCCATGAAAAAAAATAGCGAGGCCTTAAATCAGGCCTTGGAAAATAACGATTATGCGGCCTGGAAAGAATTGATAGGCGATCGGCCCGGGGCGGAAAAAATAACCGAGGAAAATTTTCCCAAACTGGTGGAAGCTTATAATTTGATGCAGGCGGGCAAGTATGAAGAGGCCAGGCAGATCAAAGAAGAGCTGGGAATCGGTTTTGGGCCGGGCGCCAAAATGGGCGGGTTTATGAAAGAACGCAGGCTACAGGACAAAAACGGCGACGGCTTTTGCGACCGGCTGGATTTGGAAGCAGCGGAAAATTAAATCTAGCTATTTTTGAGACGGGCTATATAAAACAGGGTAAGTAAAAGCAAAAAACCGTTTTTGCGGATATCCGCAAGGCGGTTTTTTGTTATGGTTTTACAAATTTCGTTAGTTTGCCAAGCCGGGGTTAATGTATTATATTAGTATTAGTAAACAGTAAACAGATGACAGACCGTGACTGATTGTGAATAAATGTTTTGTTTTCTGTTTATTGTCGTCTATTTACTGTTTACCCAAATATATGAAATTTGTCCATCTCCATAATCACACTCATTATTCCCTGCTTGACGGTTTGACTAAAATTGACGAACTGGTCGCAGCCGCTCGGGAAGACGGGCAAACCGCTTTGGCCATCACCGATCACGGCGTCATGTACGGGGTGATTGAATTTTATCAGCAGTGCAAAAAAGCCGGTATTAAGCCGATTATCGGCATGGAAGCTTATTTGGCCCCCGGGTCGCGCCATGACAAGGTCACTAGCCGGGACGAAAAGAGCTATCATCTTTTGCTGCTGGCCAAAAATAACCAGGGTTATAAGAATTTAATCAAGCTGACCACCATCGCTCACCTGGAAGGTTTTTATTATAAGCCGCGCATTGATTGGGAAGTGCTGGAGAAATACCACGGCGGTTTAATCGCCTGTACCGCCTGTCTGGCCGGAGAGATTCCCCGGCTGATTTTGGCCGGCAAGCCGGATAAAGCCAAAGAGAGAATCAGGCAGTATAACGATTTGTTCGGCCCGGGAAATTTTTATCTGGAAATCATGCCTCATTTTGAGTTGGCGGACCTGGAAAGGGTCAACCAAAGCCTGATTGAATTTTCCCGCGAGCTGAACGTTCCCCTGGTGGCCACCAATGATACCCATTATTTAAAACCGGAAGACGATGAAGCCCAGGACATCCTGCTGTGTCTGCAGAACAAAAAGAAGAGGGAGGATAAAGACAGGCTTAACATGACCGGCGCCGATTTTTCTTTAAAAAGCATGCGGGCGATGAAGGAGGCCTTTCCCCAGGTGCCGGAAGCGATCGCCAATACGGTGGCCATTGCGGAAAAATGCGAGGTGGAAATTAAATTGGGAGACATTCATCTGCCGTTTTTCGCCGTGCCGGCGGGCTACGACGGCGATTCTTATTTAAAAAAATTATGCCAAGACGGCCTTAAAAAAAGATACGGCCGCACTTACGAGCAGGTGGAGGAAAAAGTCAGAAAGCGGCTTGATTATGAATTAAGCATAGTTTCCAAGATGGGATTTTCTTCCTATTTTTTGATTGTGGCGGATTTCGTTAACTGGGCCAAAGGGCAGGGGATTGTCGTCGGCCCGGGCCGGGGCAGTGCGGCCGGGTCGTTCGTCGCCTATATTTTAAACATTACCAACCTGGACCCCCTGAAATACGATCTTTTTTTTGAAAGGTTTCTTAATCCGGATCGGATTTCCATGCCTGACATTGACATGGATTTTGCCGATACCGGGCGGGATGAAGTCATCCGCTACGTGGAAAGCCGGTACGGCCAGGATCATGTCGCCCAGATTATCACTTTCGGCACCATGGCGGCGCGGGCGGCGGTTCGGGACGTCGGCCGGGTGCTCGGTTATCCCTATGACTATTGCGACCGGCTGGCAAAAATGATTCCGCTGTTTTCCTCCCTGGATGAGGCCTTGAAGAACGTTGATGAATTTAAGGATATTTACCGCCAGGAGGAGGGTGCCAAAAAAATCATTGATTACGCCCGCCGCCTGGAAGGCGTGGCCCGCCATGCTTCTACCCATGCCTGCGGGGTTTTAATCACCAATGAGCCCTTGACCGATTATGTCCCCCTGCAGTACGCTTCTTCTTCGGACCGGAGTATTGTCTCGCAGTATTCCCTGCATCCGATTGAAGACCTCGGGCTTTTAAAAATGGATTTTTTGGGCTTGAAGAACCTGACCATTATTGAATCGGCCATCAATATCATCAGGAACACCCGCGGCGTTGACATCAACATTGATAACATCCCCCTGGATGACAAACAGGCCTATGAGTTATTCCAGGCCGGGGAAACAACCGGCGTGTTCCAGTTTGAAAGTTCAGGCATGAAGCGCTATTTGCGCGAACTTAAGCCCACTGAATTTGAAGACATCATCGCCATGGTAGCCCTTTACCGGCCCGGGCCGATGGAGTGGCTGCCCGATTACATCGCCGGCAAAAGCGGCCGCAAACAAGTGGTTTATCTGCATCCCAAGCTAGAGCCGATTCTGGCCAAAACTTACGGGGTGGCGATTTATCAGGAGCAGGTCATGCAGATTGCCCGCGATTTAGCCGGTTTTTCCATGGGCGAAGCCGACGTTTTAAGAAAAGCGGTCGGTAAAAAAATCATTAAGCTTTTAGCCGAGCAAAAAGAAAAATTCATTGACGGCTGCGTCAAAAACGGCGTTGCCCAGGAATTGGCCGAAAAGATTTTTTCTTTCATTGAACCATTCGCCGGTTATGGCTTCAACCGCAGCCATGCCGCCTGCTACGCTTTAATTGGTTATCAGACCGCTTATCTGAAAGCGCATTGGCCGACCGAATTTATGGCCGCGCTTTTAACTTCCGACCAGCAGAACATTGAGCGCGTCGCCATTGAGATTGAAGAGTGCCGGCACATGGGGATTGAGGTTTTGCCGCCGGACATCAACGAGTCTTTTGATTCTTTTACGGTCGTTACTTCCGGCACCAAAGACAACCGGGCGGTAAGCGTGCAAGAAAAAGTCAAGACCATCCGTTTCGGGCTGAAAGCGATTAAAAACGTGGGCGAGAATATCGCCAACCTGATTATCAAAGAAAGAAAAGCCAACGGCCCCTATAAGGATATTTTTGATTTTTTAGGCAGGGTGACCGATAAGGATTTAAACAAAAAGTCGCTGGAAAGCCTGATTAAGAGCGGCGGGCTGGATCAGTTCGGCGAACGGGGACGCTTGCTGGCCAATATCAGCGCCCTCCTTAATTTTAACAAAGAAGCCAGCCAGGCCAAAAGAGGCGGCCAGAGCAGTTTGTTTGCCGATGCGCCCGGCCTGAATATGGCCGAGGGGATAAAATTAACGGAAAATTCCCCGGCGGAAAACCGCCAAAAATTATCTTGGGAAAAAGAACTTTTGGGTCTTTACATTACCGAGCATCCTTTTAACGATTACCGCGAATACGTGGATAAACTGATTGTGCCTTTGGCGGAATTATCCCCGCATGGCCTGGAGGAAATCATCAACGTGGCGGGCGTTATCACCGGCGTTAAGAAAATAATGACCCGCGCCAACGAATCAATGTGCTTCGTGAAAATTGAAGACGCCGTCAGCAGCATTGAGATTTTGGTTTTCCCCCGGCTTTTGAAAGCCGCGCCCGCCATCTGGCAGGAGGGCAAGGCGATAATCTGCCAGGGTCGGCTCTCGGATAAAGACCAGGAGATAAAATTATTGGCCAACCAGGCGACCGAGCTGGTTTTGGATTCAATCGCGGATTCAATCGCTGATTTTAAAAAAACGGCCAATAATGCGGCCAGGGCCAATAATTTCAATAATTACCATAATAACGGCAACGGCGGAAAGGCGATGGCTTTATCCGGATATGCCCGGCCAATTGAATCCGCCCCTTTGGCCTTGATTTTTAATAAAGACCTGGACAAGCAACAGCTGGACAATCTAAAAAAACTTTTGCTTCAGTATCCGGGTAAAAGCAAAGTTTATTTTAAGGCCGGCCGGGAGGAAACGGGGAATGTTATTGAAACCGATTTTCGGATTAGCAACAACGAGAATCTGGCCCGGGCGATCAATAGCCGTTTTGGCGATTGCATCAAAATTGTGGACAAAAAATAAGAAGTTTGGTATAGTGATACTAGAATATTTGGCAAGGATTTAAGATGGCAAAATCAAAGTTCAGAAACGGAAATGGGAACAAAAGTAGAATTTATTAATTTATTATCGCCGCGCTATTTATTGATTTATTATAATTATTTGATTCAATAAATTAATAAACCAATAAATTAATAAAATTTTGCCTATTACCATACCTATTACCATAATAATTTTATATTTTTAGACCGAATAACCTTTATTTCATTAAGATTAATCATTTATGCCTCCGACTAAAAAATCAACTTCTAATTCCTCCGCGCCGCGCCGGGTTAATGCTCCCAGCATAGACGGAGCGGAAAGAAGAAAAATCAAAAAACCGGAGCCGAAGGCGGCCAAGAAAGTTTCTCCCCCCGGTTTTTTAAGGGAAAAAATTGAAATGCTGCGGGACAGGAGCAGCCAGCCCCCGGCGGCGGAGAGAAAATCCGGACCCCGGTCAATAAATTTATACCGAAGAATCGCCCTGAGCTTTATTTTATTGACCATTTTGCTGTTAGCGGTCGTCTGTTATTTTTCTTTCGTTAAATTAACCATTGTTCTAATCCCGAGCCAGGAAAGAGTCAGCGACAATTTTACGGTTAACGTTTATGATAAAGACAAGGTTAAAACCGGAGCGATCCCGGCGGAAGCCGTGGCTGGAATCGTCAGGAACGTTGAGATTAAGGAAGATAAGGTTTTTCCGAGCAGCGGAGCCGAGGTCATCGGGGAAGAAGTAAGCGGCAAAGTTACGATTGTAAACCATTACAATAAGAATCAGCCGCTGGTGGCCACCACCCGGCTTTTGAGCCCGGACAATAAATTGTTCAGAATCAAGGAAACGGTCAACGTCCCGGCCGGCGGTTCGGTGGAGGCGGCAATATACGCCGATGAACCGGGCGCGGACATGGCGATTGGGCCGACCACGTTTACCATTCCCGGATTGTGGGCCGGACTGCAGGACAAGATTTACGGCGAGAGCAAGGAGAAATTCGTCTATCAGGAGCAGACCAAAAAATACGTTGAACAATCAGACATAGACAACGCCGTTAAGAGTTTAAAAAAGGATTTGCTGGCGCGGGCGGAAAAAGAGATTGGCAACGATTATAAGGATTATGACCAGGTTATTTACAGCATTGACGAGAATACCGTGGATACCGCGATCGACGGCCAACCCGGCGAGGAAAAAGATAGTTTTTCCGTGAATGTCAAGACCATGGTAACGATTGTCGCTTTTCCGGATGAGCAAATCAGTGATTTGGCCCGGGAAAAAATTTCCGCCGACATTCCGGACGACAAGGAATTGATGGATTTTGACCAAGGCGCCATCACTTACACTTTGGGCGGCTATAATATTGATACCGGCGTGGCCACGGTTAAGGCCGATTTTGAGGGCCGGACGATTTTGAGCCCGGACGCGCAAATTGTTGATCCAGCCAAGCTGGTGGGTTTAACCCGGGACCAACTGGAAGAATATTTAAACAGTTTTAAGGAGATTGCCGGTTATGAACTTGATTTTTCCCCGGCTTTTATCAGCAAGGTGCCGAATCTGGTGGATCGGATTAGTGTTGAGATCAAGAGATAGGAGAGGGGGATTTGCGATTGACGATTTGCGATTTGCGATTTGAATTATAAAATTTAAAGAGTTTTATCAGCGGCGATTGCCGTGGTTACCAGCCACGGTGTTACGTAATATATTACGTAAATTATTACATAACATTCCGGGCACTTCGGAACTAAGCCGGCGGATAAAATAAATTTAAGTGGTCGGTTGAAGTTTTGACGGAGCGGGGAAGTCCGACTCCGTCAAGACTGCGGCGGGCAAGCTGGGTGGAACCGCGGAGAAGAAACTCCGTCCCAGTCTCGATTTTTTCGGGATTGAGGCGGAGTTTTTTAAATATATAACGCGGATGACGCGAATAATTTGCATCATTCGTGTTCATTCGTGTATTAGTGTTATATTTGTTTACAACAATTTAGTTAATAATGTAAAATCATATGACTAAAGAAGAAAAATTAGAAGCCATTAGGCATTCAATATGCCATTTAATGAGCATGGCGGTTGAAAAGATTTATCCCGGCGTCGGTTTGGGTTTTGGCCCGCCGATTGAAAACGGTTTTTACCAGGATTATGGTTTGCTACCCGCACCCCTGACCCCAGACATCCTGCCCCGACTGGAAAAAGAGATAAAAAAAATGATCAAGAAAAACATTAAATTTGAACAGCATGACGTGAGTTTTGCCGAAGCTTTGAAATTTTACAAGCATGATCATTATAAAACCGAAATGATTAAGGATTTGAAGAAGGCCGGTGAAAAGAAGGTAAGTTTTTATCGGTCCGACTGGTTTGAAAATTTATGTAAAGGCCCTCACGTCAAGTCAACCAAAGAGATAGACCCCGAGGCATTTAAGTTAACCAGAATCGCCGGCGCTTACTGGAAAGGCGACGAGAAAAATGAAATGCTGACCCGGATTTACGGCGTGGCCTTTACCTCCAAAAAAGAATTGGATAATTATCTTAACATGATGGCGGAAGCGGAAAAACGGGATCACCGCAAGCTGGGCCGGGAGCTGGATTTATTTTGCTTTTCCAACCTGGTCGGGCCGGGCCTGCCCATGTTTACGCCCAAAGGCACCATCATCATTGACGAGTTAAAAAAGCACATTGAAACTGTTTGCGCCCGCTACGGCTTTCAAAAAGTGATGACGCCCCATTTGGCCAAAATTGATTTATTTAAAACCTCCGGCCATGCCCAGAAATTTGCCGATGAATTATTCAAAGTTAAATCCCACCACAAGCAGGATTACGTTTTAAAACCGGTGCAATGTCCGCACCAGACCCAGATTTACGCTTCCCGGCCCCGTTCTTACCGCGATTTGCCCCTGCGCTATATGGAATCGGAAAAGCAGTATCGGGACGAAAAGCCGGGCGAAATTAGCGGTTTGGCGCGCGTCATCGCCATTACCGTGGAAGACGGCCATACTTTCTGCACCCTGGACCAGGTGAAAGAGGAAATAAAAATTTTAATTAAGATCATCCGTGATTTTTACAGCGCCCTGGGGATGTGGAACGACCATTGGGTATCGCTGTCGGTGCGGGATTACGCTCATCCGGAAAAATACATCGGCGAGCCCGCGGACTGGGACAAATGCGAGAAAATACTGGCGGAAGTGGCCCGGGAAATGAAGCTGGGGGCGAAGAAACGCGAGGGCGAGGCCGCCCTCTACGGGCCGAAGTTGGATTTTATGTTTAAGGACGCCAGCGGCCGGGAGATCCAGATTCCGACCGTCCAGCTCGATTTTGCCACGCCCAAGCGCTTCGGTTTGGTTTACACCGACAAAGACGGCCGGGACGCCACGCCGGTAATGGTGCACCGCGCCATCCTCGGTTCTTACGAAAGGTTTTTGGTCCTCTTAATCGAGCATTTTGCCGGCGCTTTCCCGCTTTGGCTGTCACCGGTGCAGGTGAAAATAGTTTCAGTGGGAGAGAAGCATATTAAATATTGCCAACAATTGGGCCGGGAGATGGCGGATAGCGGCATTAGGGTTGAGGTGGAAACGGGCGACGAAACAGTCGGCAATAAAATCAGAAAAGCGATTGAAGAAAGGTCGCCTTATATTCTGGTAATCGGAGATCGGGAAATAAAATCCGGTAAATTAGCGGTGCGGGAGCGCGGCCGGGAAAAGGTGAAGGAATTCGAAAAAGATAAATTTATTGAAGAAATATATGAAAGAATTCATCAAAAAAAATGAAAAATTCATGGCTGCTGCTTTAAAATCGGGTCAGGGGATTGACTGGGACGAGCTTTATGAATTCCAGAAAGACCAGCTTGGCCGCCTGCAGCGGGAAAGACTGGTCCACTTGCTGGTAACTTTATTTTTCGCCCTGGCCTCGCTTCTGACTTTCGGCCTGGCTGTTTTAGGGGGCGAGAACTATGTTTTCTACGTTTTATTTTTACTGTTTTTCATCCCCGCGATTTTTTACGTTTTTCATTATTATTTTCTGGAAAATACCTGTCAGAGATGGTATAAACTCTTGGATGAGATTTGGCGCAAGAAAACGGGAAAGTAAAATCAACTATAAAAAAGGCGAGCTCCGGTAGCTCGCCTTTTTAGTTGTGGAAACGATAAATTTTAAACACCCCGGCCGTGATAATGGACCGTTTTGGCGATCATGTGCTTAACTTCCCGGCTTTTTGGCCAGTCCAATAAAGTATCCAGGTCATGCGCCAGCGCGTATAAAGCCAGCCGCCGGTCTAAATTTTTAAACTTGAATAAGCCGGGATAAAATTCCTTAAACCAGTCCGGGAGCCGGGCATAATCTTTTTTCCGGGCGAATTTTTCCTGGGCCGCGGCCATGTACTTTTTCGGATATTCCGTCATTCTTTTGACAACGTCCAAAACAAAATCAAGGGAAGACAAGACCGTTCTTTCGAAATCAAGAATCCCGACAATCCGTTTATTCCGGATGATGATGTTATCAAAATGCGCGTCCCAGTAAACCAAAGCGATTTTTTGTTCGGCCAGGACATGATGGTTGCCGTCCGCGAAATCTTTGATCGTTTTTATCAGGGCGGAGGAGAGCAGTTTGCGTTTTTTGATTTTTACCAACGAATTATTTATTTGCCTGATTATCTGGTCGCGCCAGTTAACCTTTGGGTTTAACCTGAATTTTTTGATGAATTTAGCGCAGGGCGCTTGGTTTATTATTTTTAAGATTCTGACCAATTGCCTGATGATGTTTTTTCGTTCCGGGTTGCTTAAGCGGTGCCACCGCGCATACAGGTTGTCCCCCTGGATAAGGGGATAAATCATAAACAACCGGTGATAAATTTTTTTGGAATTGTCATAGACCCTGATTTTCGGAACGGGAATTTTTCCCCGGAAAAAATCATAAAAAAATTTCTCCCGGGCAAAATTTTTCTCGTTATTCTTGTCCGCGCAAACCTTAAGGATGAATTTATCGTTTACCGAATAAACTTCGTTAGTGAAGCCGATTTTAATTTTTTGAACGCTTGTGGCTTTTTCCAGATTATATTTCAGAAAAATCCGCGCGATGATTTTTTTCTCCATATATTGTTTATTGCTCACGCCAAGACTGTGGCTGGACAGAATACGTTTTACCAATGAACATACCATGGTATGTTCATTGGCATGTTCATCGGGAAACCGAAGTGCAGCAGAGTTTCCGTTAAATTCCTGTTAATTGCCCCGAGCCGATAGGCGAGAGCGCAGCGTGGCCGAGGCGAAGCCGAAGAAGTTCACTCCATCGCCTTATTTAGTAGGGTAACCATATTTTTCATAATATAAGTGTTCACATGTAGATTTCATGTGTATTGTGTTTGTGCTCATTTTATCGCACAAAGATAAATCTTTTAAACTTGTTGCAAGATTGCTATAACACAAATCTTTATGTTCATTGTCTTCGATTTTTTCGCAATTATTTGCATCATCTGAAGATCGTGCAATTGTAAATCTACAATAATCTTGGCAATAGGTTTCTTGGATGTTCATACAATAATCATAATTATTACTTTCAACGGCTTCAAGAAATCCTTTTTCAGAATCACACGGTCCTTCTTGTGCCTTATTTTTAGAACATCCAACTATTACAATTGCACATATGATTATTAATGCAATAATTACGAAAGAATAATTTTTTGATTGCATAAAATTAAAGTGATTAATGAATATTTATATTTTTCGATGACTTCAAGGCGATGGAGTGAATTGCAATTAATGTCTTCGGAATAA
>CAYNBD010000014.1:0-19911 GCA_964395755.1 uncultured Gammaproteobacteria bacterium | reverse complement strand
CTTAACGACCCGGTAGACCAGAAACAAAGATTCAGGGAACAGCAGAAACTGCGCGCTGCCGGGGATGAGGAAGCCCAGATGTATGATGCTGATTTTGTTGAGGCCCTGGAATACGGTATGCCCCCGACCTGCGGTTTTGGCATGAGCGAGCGGGTGTTCAGCACTTTGATGAATAAGCCGGCGCGCGAATGCCAGATTTTTCCGTTAATGCGGCCGAAGTCGCGTAACGCATAACTCATAACATGTAACTGTTTTCTAAATATTTATGACCATAACCATTTGCGGGAGCGTACGTTTTGCTCCCCGGTTAGTCGAGATTTATCGGCAGCTGGAAGCGTTAGGCCACCAGCCCCTGATGCACGAAAAAATGTTCATGATTGCTGACGGTACGGACCCGGAGTTGATTGCCGCGATCAATGCTGACCACAGCCAAGCCAAGAGGAAATATAATTTTATCAAAAGCTGGCATGATTTGATCAAGAGCGGGGAAGCGATCTTAGTATGTAATTTTAGCAAAGACGGGATTAAGAATTACATCGGCGGCAACACTTTTTTGGAAATCGGCTTTGCTTACGTTTCGGGCAAAAAGATTTATTTACTGAATGATATTCCGGAGATGACTTACACCGATGAAATCAAGGCCATGCAGCCGCTGGTTATTAATAATGATTTAGATAAAATTGCATGATAAATAAAAAAGCCAATCTGGAAAAAATCATTGATTTTATCCATGAATCAGCTAAGCTAAAAAAAATTTTTCGCTATAAAGAGCATCATAGGGACCTGTGGGAATCAACCGCCGAGCATTCCTGGCGGATGGCTTTAATGGTGATTTTATTTGCCCGGGAGCTGGATTTAAAAATTAACGTCGGCCGGGCCGTGGAAATCGCCTTGGTGCATGATTTGCCGGAATCAATCAATGACGACATTGCTATTACCGTTTTGGTGAAAAACCGCAACCTCCTGGCCAAGAAAGCCCGGAACGAGAGAATCGCCATGCGCCAGCTACAAAAAGTTTTACCCCCGCGCGAGGGGGATACCCTCTATGAGCTCTGGAATGAATATGAGGAGAGCAAAACCCCGGAAGCCAGATTTGTCCGGGCTCTAAATAAGCTGGAGGCGGTTGCCCATCTGCTTGAAGCCGGCTATAAAACCTTTGCCCAGCCGGACTTTATGATTAAATACCTTAATGAAACCAAAATAGATTTCCCGCCCCTTAAGGCGGTGATTGATATTTTAAAACGGGAAATGAAAGCGGAGTTTAAAAACGGGAATATTCCCTGGAAAGAGTAGAATGTCAATTATCAATTACGAATTATCAATTACGAATTACATCCGCCGGCTGGCGGAACAAATTGAAATTTAATTACTGACTAAATTTATGTTAGATATAAAATTTATAAGAGAAAATTTTAAGGAAATTAAAAAGGCGGCCCGAAATAAAAAAATTGACGTTGATATTGACAGACTGCTTAAATTGGATGAGGAGCGGCGGGAAATTCAGGGGAAAATTGACGAGTTGCGGGCCCGGCGCAACGAGCTGGCCCAGGCTGGGAAAAAAGGCAAGCCCGGCGCCGAGCAGATTAAAGCCGGCAAGAAAATCAAAGATGAGATTGGCAGGCGGGAGACCGAATATCAGAAAATTGATGAGGGTTATTTGGAACTGATGGTTAAAGTGCCGACCATTCCTTCGCCGGATACGCCGGTGGGCAGAGATGAAAATGATAATATAGAAATACGCAAATGGGGCAAACCGACCAAGTTTTCTTTTTCGCCCAAGAGTTATCTGGAGCTGGCCAAGGCGCTGGATTTGATTGATTTTGAGCGCGGGGTTAAAGTGGCCGGTTATCGCGGTTATTACGTCAAAAATGCAGCCGCCGGTTTGCAGCTGGCCCTGATGATGTATGCCCTGGAAAAATTGATTAGTAAGGGTTTTACGCCCATGCTGCCGCCGACTTTAATTCGCGAGTTCGCCCTTTTCGGCAGCGGCTATTTTGCCGGTAAAAAATATAATCCGGCCACCGATGAGATTTATAAAATCGCCAACGAGGAAAAATTGGCTGACGGCACGGTGCAGAAGGAGGATAAGTTTCTGGTCGGCACGGCCGAACCTTCGCTTCTGGCTTATTATGCCGATGAGATCCTGGAGGAAAAGCAATTGCCGTTAAAAATTTGCGGTTTTTCCCAGTGCTACCGCAGCGAAATCGGCAGTTACGGCAAAGATACGAAGGGCATTTACCGCGTGCATGAGTTTATGAAAGTGGAGCAGGTGGCAATTATGCCGGCGGACGTAAAGATGGCCGATAAAATCCACGAAGAAGTAATCGCCATTTCCCGGGAACTGCACCAGGACCTGGGCCTGCCTTACCGCCAGATTCAGATGTGCACCGGCGACCTGGGAGCGGGAAAATACAAGCAATATGACCTGGAGGCCTGGATCCCCAGCCGCAACGCCTACGGCGAAACCGGCTCGGCTTCAAATTTTCTGGACTGGCAGGCTCGGCGTTTAAACGTCAGGTATAAAGATAAGCAGGGCGAAAAAAAGTTTGTTTACATGTTGAACAATACCGCCCTGCCCAGCGCCCGGATTTTAATTTCCATCCTGGAAAATTATCAAAAGAAAGACGGCTCCATCATCGTGCCTAAAGTTTTGAGGAAGTATATGCCGGGGGGCAAGAAAGTAATAAAATAATTTCTAATTTTTAATTTTGAATTTTGATTGAATGATTAATTTTAAATGTTTAAAAATTACAAATTAAAAATTAATTCAAAATTTAAAATTCGAAATTGAAAATTGAGTTAATTATGTTTTATACAGACCGGGTATACGGCCGGGTGGAAATTTCCGATTCTGTCCTTTTGGAATTAATACACAGTCCCGAGTTGGAACGTCTTAAGGGCGTTGAGCAGGCCGGTTATTTTAAACCTTATTTTCCCGGCACGGCGCATAACCGTTTTGAGCATTCCGTCGGGGTGATGATTCTGCTTCAAAAATATGGTGCTAATCTGAAAGAGCAGATCGCCGGTTTGATTCACGACGTTTCCCATTCGGTTTTTTCCCACTGCATTGATTATGCCCTAAAAGAAGGTTCGGAAAAGGAGCATGATTACCAGGATAATATATTTAAAGATTTTGTTCGCCATTCATCCATCCCGCCAATACTGAAAAAACATGGTTATGACAGCGAATATATTTTGAGAGAGGAAAATTTTCCCCTGAAAGAAAATGACCTGCCGGCTTTATGCGCTGACCGGATTGATTACGCTCTGCGGGAGACGCTTACCTATGGGGTAGGGGACAGAAAATTAACTGATTTTTTTCTGGATAATCTGACGGCGGAAAACAACCGCTGGTTTTTTAAAGATTACGCCAGCGCGCAGAAATTCGCTGATAATTTTTTTCGGCTTAACAAGGATTATTTTTCCAATTGGGAAACCGGGGTGATGTTTAAAACAGTGGGGGAGTACTTAAAATATGCGCTGGAAAATAAATACATAAATCATGATGACCTTTATACCACGGATGCGCTGGTTTTGGCTAAAATCAATAAATTTTTAAACCAGGACGCCAGGCTCAATCTTCTGTATGAGCGGATGAACAACAGAATCAAGGCGGTGAATAATCCGGCTGATTTTGACGTCCGGGTTTATTGCAAGTCCCGGATAGTTGATCCTTTATGCCGGCACGATGGGGCTCTGGAAAAAGTGTCGGAAATCAACCCGGACTGGAAAGAAGTTTTAGCCCAAGAATTAAAACCAAAAGAATATTTTATAAAATTTGCGTCATCGCCTAACGGCAAGCCTGCCTATCGGTAGGCAGGCCCTGCTACCCACCTACGCGCGAGGCTACGGCTGGGCACAGCAAATAGGGCGCATGCGCATAGGTGTTATTAGGTTGTTGCTATCGTATATCGCCAAAATTTTGGCGGTGATATGGGGCAGCGACAAAGCAATATGGCTAAAAAAATAAAAGTCGCTTTGCTTGCAGGCGGAATTTCCAATGAGCGGGAAATATCCTTAAAAACCGGGAAGCAAATTTATCGGGCCTTGGATAAAAATAAATACGAAATTTTTCGCTATGATCTTAAGACCGATTTAAAAAAATTTTTGCGTGACGGTTTGGGCAAAAAATTCAACCTGGTTTTTCCGGCCTTGCATGGGACTGGCGGCGAAGATGGACGCCTGCAGGGGCTTTTGGATATAATCGGAATTCCTTATGTTTTTTCCGACTGTTTAGCCAGCGCTTTGGCAATGGATAAACACAAAACTAAAATTATTGCGGCCGCAGCCGGTCTGAAAACAGCGCCGGAATTGATAATAAGCCAAGCCGAAAAATATAACCGGGAGAAAATGATTAGAAAAATGGGCTTGCCTTTGGTAATTAAACCGGTAGCCTCCGGCTCGTCCGTGGGTATGTCAATCGTTAAAGATAAAAAGGATTTGCCGCGCGCTCTGGTCAAAGCTTTTAGTTATGATACCGACGTTATGGTGGAAAAATTCATTGCCGGCCGGGAATTAACCGTGGCGGTGATAGGTCGCGGGAAAGAAATTAAAGCTTTACCGGTGATTGAGATTATCCCGCAGGTATCGGACTGGTTTGATTATCGGGCTAAATACGAAGTCGGGGGCAGCCAGGAAATTTGTCCGGCCCAAATTCCCGCCGGTACTCAAAGTAAAATCCAGAATCTGTCTTTAAATATTTTTAAAGCCGTTGGCTGCCGGGACGTGGCCCGCGCCGATTTTATCTGGAGCGCGGTTGACAATGAATTATATTTTATCGAAATTAACACCATCCCCGGCATGACTGCAATCAGCCTGGTGCCGCAGGCCGCTCAAGCCGCCGGAATGAAATTTTCGAAATTTTTAGATAAATTGATTGACCGGGCTTTAAAAAATTAACTCACAAGCAATGTTTTCCAGAATAAAAAAACTCCAGCTTTCCGTAATTAAGCAAATGGAGTTGCGGGCCAGCCAATATCCGGATGTGATCTCCCTGGCCCAGGGCATTCCCGATTTTGACACGCCCGGCTGCATCAAAAGACGGGTGGAAAGAGCCCTACAGAGGGGGGTGGCGGCCCGGTATTCGCTCGCCCCGGGACTGCCGGAATTGCGGGAACTGATTGAAATTTCCCTGGCGCGGGAAAACATGTTTTATGACTGGCAGCAGGAGATTATAGTCACCGCCGGTTCAATTGAAGCCATTACAGCCACTATTTTAGCGCTTACTTCGCCCGGAGACGAAATTATAATTCCGGAGCCGACCTATACCAGCTACCGGGAAGTTATTTATTTAGCCGGCTGCCAACCGGTTTTCGTGCCCCTAAACGAGAAAGAGGGCTGGAGTTTTTCGCTGGCAGAATATGAAAAAGCGATTACTTCTAAAACCAAGGCGATATTTTATTGCAATCCCAACAATCCCACCGGCACCATTTACGATAAAAAACAGCTGCTGGCCCTGGCCGAGTTGGCCCAAAAGCATGATTTGTTTTTGATCAGTGACGAGGTATATAAGGATTTTACCTACGGCGGCCAAAGAATTTTTTCTCTGGCGGAAATACCGGAGTTGAGAAAAAGAGTAATCAGAATTTTCAGTTTTTCCAAAGCTTATGCCATGACCGGCTGGCGGGTCGGGTATCTGCATAGTGACGAGAGCAATATTCGGGAAATATTAAAAGTCCATGACTGCCTGGTGACCTGTGCGCCGGTAATTTCCCAATATGCGGCCCTGGGCGCTTTGGAGATGGGGGAGAATGACATAACAAGATTTCGGAGCGAATATAAAAAAAGGCGCGATTTAATTTGCGCGCGCCTGGATAATTTAAAACATGTTTTTAGTTACGTTAAACCCGACAGTTCTTATTACGTTTTTCCCCGGGTACGGGGAGTAGGGGACTCCACTGAATTTGCTTTGAAGTTACTGGATAAAATCCAGGTGGCGGTCGTGCCCGGGGCGGCTTTCGGCCCTAACGGCGAAGGGCACGTGCGCATGAGTTTTGGCCGCAGCCAGGCCGATATTAACCGGGCTTTTGAGAGAATGAAAGAGTATTTTAAGTAAAAAGTTTTTAAAGTTATAAAGTTGTAAAGTTTGTAAAGTTTAAAAAGTATGCAACTTTATAACCTTCTACTTTATAAACTTTATAACTTCATGACTTCGTCTATGAAATTCATATTAAAACCACTGCTCAAATACTACCTTAAATACATTACTAAGCTGGTTTTGCTGGTTCATCGGCCGACCGTTATCGCCATTGCCGGCAGCGTTAACAAGACGTTTGCCAAAGACGAAATCAAGGAGCAACTGCAGGCCAAGGGGATTAAATTTAGGGCTAACCCCAAAAGTTTTAATACGGAAATCGGCCTGCCTCTGGCCATATTATATTTGTCCAGCGGTTATAATTGCTACCGGGATTGGCTGCCGATAATTTTTAAGGCGCTGGCGGCGATATTTCAGAGAGATTTTCCCAAATTTTTAATCCTGGAATTGGGAGTATCTGGCAGGGGAGACATGAAATATTTATTGTCAATTATAAAACCGAAAATCGCGCTTATTACCGATATTACGCAGAGATACCTGGAAAGCTTCGTTGATATGGACGCCTTAGTAAAAGAATACAAGCAATTGGCAACCAGGATGGGGGCAAGCGACCTTTTAATATTGAATTATGATAATATCAGGATAAGACAATTGGCTAAATTTTCCCGGGCCAAGATCGAAACTTTCGGTTTGCAAAAGCAGGCTGCTTGGCGGGCGCTTGACGTCCAACAGGGGAGTGATGGCTTGACATTCAAGGTGGAGCATAATAAGAAGATCGCATCCTATCATATCAATCGTTTTGGGCGGCATCATATCTATGCGAGTTTAGCCGGCCTGGTTGTGGAAGATTATTTAGAACGAAATTGTTAGATTGTTTCATTGTTATAAAAAAATGAGAAGAAATTTAAACTTTGAAATAGGTTTATATAATTCAAATCTACGCATGTGTTCAAATCTACAAATATTCTAAATTCGCATAGTTCGTATTTGCAGTATTCGCATACTATTTGTAGATTCGCATTATTATCATTATGCTTAAAAGAAGGGGGTTGAACGGAAGAATAAATTATTACAATAAAAAATACGAAAATCCTTTTTTCAGCCGCCGGAGAACCCGCCGGGTCAGGGCGCCAAGACTTTCCTGGTCCGGCCGGGCCAAACTGATAGCGGCGGAAATCCTGGTTTTGTTGGCGGGCATAATCTGGTTTTGCTTTTTTTCTTCCGTGTTTGCAATTGAAGCAATAACTGTTGAGGGGCCGAACCGGGCATCGGCCCGGGAGATAGGGGATATAGCCTGGCGGCAAACCCGGGAGAAGCGCCTTTTCATTATCCCGCAGAAAAATTTGTTTCTATTCAGCAAGAACAGTTTGATAAAATCATTGAATAAAAATTATCTTTTTGCCGCCCTGACCGTTGATAAAAAATTGCCCGCCGAACTGATTATTCGCGTCCAGGAGAAGGATTATGCCTTTATCTGGCAGGCAGAGGACAGATATTATTACGTGGATGTTGATAATGACGTCATCGACGAAGTCAGCCCCTTGGATATCAAACAAAAAATATATCCCCTGATTAACGATCAAAGAAGTGATGGGGGAGTAAGCGGCATCAGCGACAATAAAATTAACCTCGGCGCTGATTATGTAAATTATATTATGGCTTTGTTTAACGAATTTAGCGGCGAAGCCTATGGTTTCACGGTGGAGAAATTCATTGTTGACGATGAAATCAATACGGTTAAGATGGCCATTCAGGCGGGGCCGGTAATATATTTTAACATTAATGAGGAGCTTGATAAGCAAGTCAGCAAACTGGTTATCATTAAAAACGAGAGACTGAAAGACGATTTTGACAAAAAATCATATATTGATTTAAGATACGGTGATAAGGTATATTATCGCTAATATTAGTCATTTTTGTTAATATTAGGTAAAAAGTAATAAAATAATTTTTGATAGCAGGGAAACATAGATAATGATTGATCCGCGAATATACCAAGCAGGTACAAATTTACAAATTACAAAGTAAAAACAAAATATTTTTAAAATTAAATTTATAATTTATAATTTGTAAAAAATTTGTAAATTCGCGGATAATATAATTATGAAAATAAAAAACATCTGTAATAATTTAATAAAAATTTTTAATTATAAAGGTACCTAGATACCTAAAACAGCTTAAATTTTAATCCAAATATATGGAAAGAATCTTTATTTTTATATTTATCTTGGCGGTGATAGTGTTTTGCTTCCTGGTTATCGGATTTTTTTTGCTACTGCTGAAAATTTTATTGTTGTTTTTCCCGGAGATACATATTATGGGTCTGATTGTCACATAGGGGAGATTAGACTTGACAACGTATTAAAATTGATACATCATATTAAGTGCACATAATATCCCTTACGTGCAGTTAATATATAAGTACAAAATATGCCTTTAAATTCAAAGAAATGTCTTGAATGTGGAGAAAGCAAACCATTGGTTTCAAAATTTTGGTATAAGAATAAGACCGGTAAAGGTGGTTTTAATTCTATTTGTAAAATTTGCCAATATAAAAAATTACGGAATAAAGCTTTAATGAATCAGAAAAATAATGGGCAGAAGTTAGCGGAGGGAAAACTGGAGAACTCTGTCATTAAAAAAGAATGTGTAAGATGCAAGAAATTAAAGCCCCTAACCTTTGAATTTTGGAATAAGGATATGAGTAGTAAAGATGGTTTTACCGCTCGTTGCAAAGTGTGTGATAAAAAAAGATTTGAGGAGTATTATTACAGAGAAAGGGAAAATATTGGTAAAAGACATAAAGAAGTCCCCTCTTATGTGTTAAGACACGTAAAAGATATGGCACGAAAAAGAAATTTAGTATTTGAAATTGATTTAAAATATTACAAGGCCAATCTTTTTAAGAAACCTTGTTATTATTGTGGTGGAGAAACTAAAGGGTGGTTAGATAGAATTAATAATGATAAAAAAGTTGGATATACGATTGATAATGTCGTACCTTGTTGTGAAAATTGCAATCGAGCGAAAGGAACAATGGGGGTTGATGAGTTTATGAACCATATTCTAAAGATTGCTAGACATATTAAAATAATAAATAATCATCGGCAAGATATACCGAAATAAAAAATATGAGCCAAATAACACTTCCTTTAGTTGACAATTTTCTATTAAATTTAAAGGCCACTAACTATTCCAAGGAAACGCTGTATAGTTATGAAAAAGATTTAGTTGTCTTTGAAAATTTTCTCAAGGAAGCAAAAATCGATTTTTCCAAATTAACCAAAAAAGACATCTTGAATTATAGGGCCTATTTATCCTCCGTGGACAGGAGAACGGCAAATAAAATTAAAGGAAAACAAAGATTATCCCCATATTCTATTAATAGAATGTTGTCAGTCCTGCGTTCTTATCTTAAATATTTGGTAGAAATGGATTATCCTACTCCCCTACCCCCGGATGCTATCAAGATGATCAAAGCCGTTAAAAAAAAGTCGCAAGTCGCGGAGTTTGATTTATTGACTAAATTGATCGAGTCGCCCACTCTATTTGAGCGGAATAAAAAAGTTGCCATTAGAAATAGGGCTATTCTGGAGATGTTTTTTGCTACCGGTATGAGAATTTCGGAGTTAGTAAATTTAAAATTGGATCAAATAGATAAAGAAGGCAAAATTTTTATTTTCGGCAAAGGAAAGAAGGAAAGATTTTCCTATTTGACACCAAGGGCGTTTAGATACCTAAAAGAATATTTATCTATCAGGCATAGTGATTCGCCTTTCGTGTTTATACCATATAGCGGACTTAATGCGTCGGATGAAAAAAATAAAAAAATATCCAAGAGATATATTCAGGCCAAAATAAAAAAATACCGCGAACTTTTAGGTATTAACGTCCCTACTTCCGCCCATTCCTTAAGACACGGCTTCGCGACTTATCTGGCCGAATCCGGGGCCAGTCCGGCCGCCATCCAGATTTTATTGGGTCATGAATCCCTGGACACCACCACCAGATACGTCCATGCTTCGGATAAATTCGCCCAAAAAGTCCATAAGAAATTTCATCCCCTGCAATAAACAAAATAATCAATAATCAAACAATATCCAATATTCAATAATCAAATTGTGGTTATTTTCCGCCAGCCAGCGATTGATTATTGAAATACTCTATTCCTCCCTGCCAGCCTCGGGCTGAATGGAAAAATATATCCCGCTTAAGCGGGATTTGAAAAATAGCCTAACCATTTATGGTTAGGCTATTTGATTCCTGAAATTAATTTAATGTAAGCTAAAACTTGACAAATCGCAAAAAATTGTTTATGATAAAAATATCCCCCATTCATTTTCAAGGGGGAAATTCAAAAGGAGGTGGCTATCATGAAAATGAAAGCTGCAAAAACCAACCGGCTTTCGGTGCTTGAGGCACCAACTCTGAACGTGGAGAGATCCAGGTTAGAGCTGTAGCCCCAGCGCGGATAACCCTGCGCGGGGTGTCATCATGGTTTAACCATGGCTCGCCAGGGGAACACCTCCCCTTAGATTCAGCGGGAGTAACAACCCGCACAAGACGAATCTTTGGATACCCAAGTTTTCGCCCTGCCAGGATTTATTCTCGGCAGGGCTCCCTTTTTTTATCCGGCCTAACCATTCATGGTTAGGTTTTTTTCGTTAGGAGAGCCCCGCCATAAATGGCCGGGCTAAAATATAAAGCCAGATAAATCGGGCTAAATCAAAAAACATATCCTGCTTTAGCGGGATTGAAAAAATAGCCCAGCCATAACAGTTAGGCTTTTTTATATCTCCCCCCTGTCCCCTCTTTTTACGCCAGCCAACAAGCCAATGGCCAACGTTTTGGTTATTGTAATTTTGAATTTTGAATTTATTTGGGATTTAAGATTTGTTATTTAGAATTTCTGATATGATTGGGCTATTTTGTTAGAGGACTCTATAGAGTACTCCATAGAGTCCTCCATAGAGTCCTCTATTTTTTTGGCAAAAATTCTAAAAATATTCCTTTAATTTTTTATCCTTTTTCAATTTATTAATATTTCTTCGCACTTGTCTGTAATATTCGGGATAATGCTGCCGGCTTATCCAGCGGCCCTGAAAAAGCTGCTGAAAGGGTTTTTTCTGGTAATGGGCTATTTCATGGCCTAAAACGCGCAAAATGCCAGCCAGGGTCTTGGGCTGGCGTTTTTTCGGGGTGTAGATGTCAATCGTAATCAAGCCGGTTTTCAGGTTCGTCCGGCCGATAATAAAACCATGTCTGGTATTAACATGGTTGTTTTTTCTGCGCATCGGGCGGAAACGGATGTTTTTTACGCCCAGAATTTTAATCGCCCGGTCGCAGGCAAGCTGTACTTCTTTTTGATGATCCATATTATTGAGACGACAGACAGCAGACAACAGACGGCAGGAACAGGAAATTAGTTAATTAACCTTAATATCTTAGGTGCTATTTATCAAGCCACAAATAATTTTATAACCTTCAAAAGCAATAATTTTTGATTCATTGAACTCATCTTCTGTAATATACCCTAAATCATAAGCCAGAATAAGATGATTTTGTAATTCTGCGCTTGAGCCCCTGGCTTGTAAGTAGAAACGTATTCTGTCTTTTGAGTGAAATCTGCCATACCCCTCTGCAATATTAGCAGTAATGGATGAGGTGGCTCTCCTAATCTGACTAATAAGGCCAAACAATTCTTCTTTGGGAAATTTTTTGGTAATCTCGTAGATTTTTAAAACTAATTTATGATTTTTTTGCCAGGCGAACAGATGTGTAAAATGATGGATATTTTTGTTAGGCATAGGACTTAAACATCCTGCCGTCTGTTGTCTGCTGTCTGTTGTCTAATTTTAAAACTTTAATATTTTCCCCCGGTTAAGGTATAATTACTCCCCGTACTCTCCAGTCTCGTCCATATAGAATAATAACAGCATCCTAACGGTGAGGGACATCTTTCCTGGTTGCAATCCGGTTCATAAGCATAATAATAAGTAGTATTGTTGATCGGATCCTTGGGCATATCTTTTAGAATATTATCATTCCTTAAGCTTGGACCAATGTAAGCCGGATTTGTGTAATCCCAGTCACTGCCGGAACATGGGCAGCCCGGATCTCCGCAGGAACCAATACTGGAATCGCACCAGGCCTCCTGGGGATAATGATTATGATTGTCATAATACAATTCCAGGGCTTTTTGAATTTGCACTAAATCCGCCTTTCTTTTCGTATCCCTGGCTTTCACCCGGGCGACGTTAATGGCATAAACCGCCAAAGTGGACAGGAGGCCGACGATAGAAATAACGACTAAGAGTTCAATTAGGGTAAAACCTTCGTGTTTTTGTGTATTGAGCATATTATTAAATTTAATGTAAAAGTTGTTTTACCTTAATTTTATCAGCGGTTTTGTTTAATAACAACAATCGGTTACTTCCGATAAACCCGTAACCAGGATTTGATAATCGTCTCCCGTGCCTTTAAGTCCATCCGCTCCGGCTGTGCTTAGACGACTATCACCGCAATTGGAGCGGCAAGCGTTATCATCATAGATGAAATGATGCCCCCAGGGATCTTGGCTAATGGCAGTTGTCAGATAAGGCCCATTCCAGCCGGCGCCATCGTTATTGAGCATGGCATTTATAACGGTATTCCACGCGGCTTGTGCGTTGGGATAAGAGCAAGACGGGCATGAATCTCCGCGGGGGGGCAGTTCCCCCACATCCATTTCATACATTTTCATCGCCGTCCTGATGGTTTCAATGTCTTTTTTTACCTTGGCATATTTTGCATTCGTTCTGGCGACATTCACGGCATAAACCGCCAAAGTGGATAGGAACCCGATGATGGAGATAACGACTAAGAGTTCAATCAGGGTAAAGCCCTTTTTGGATTTTGGGTGTTTTTTAGCGCGCATATTTTATTAATTTAGGGGCAAAGATCAGTGCCTTGATGGCGCCAGCTATCAGGCGAACAGCCGCAACGGCTTAAGGAAGGGCCGACTTCATAATGCCCGTTTACGCAGCCGCCGTCTTTTAAGGAGGCTTCATTTTCCTTTTCCAGGATTGTCCCTAACCCGTAACTTGCCCCGTCTCCATGGGTGCGGTAATAGTAATAATAATTTAATTGCGTCTCCCCGCCTGGATCGCGCGGCAGGGGCTTGATGTATGAATTTAAATAATTTTCCAGATCACACCACCAGCCGCCGCAATGGCTTCCCCAGTCACTGAACGCGTATCCGTAAGTAGACGCTCCCCCGTCGTGCTTGGGGTAATAGCCATTATCGTCATAATATAATTCCAAAGCGGTTTGAATTTGTCTTAAATTAGCAATCCGTCTGCCATCCCTGGTTTTCACTCGCGCTACATTAATAGCGTAAACCGCCAGAGTGGACAAAAGCCCGATGATGGAAATGACAACTAAGAGTTCAATCAGGGTAAAGCCCTTATTTATCTTTTTGTATTGCATATCAACAAAGATTGGTTAATAGCAAGGAGGCCCGCTGTCGCATTTATCTTCACAACCAAAATCACTATCTTGAATGCCGCCCCTAATGGTATACCAACTTCCCGAAGATTCCAATCTGGTTCTAATTTGATAACCCTGTTTGGTTCCGCCAGCTTCACAATGAGGTTCATAGTGGTAGTAATAGGTAGCGTTATTCAGGGGATCAACCGGTAAATCAATAAACTCCGATATGTTATGCCCGTTATAATCCGCGGCTAATCCCCCGCCTGTCCACCAGTCATCGGTATGGTCGCAGCCATTACTGGAGTCTTCATTGCATCCTTCCCTGGGATAAGATCCGGAAGCATCGTAGAACAGCTCTATCGCTTTTTGAATCTGAACCAAATCCGCCTTTCTTTTCGCGTCTCTGGCTTTCACCCGGGCGACGTTAACGGCGTAAACCGCCAGAGTGGACAAGAGCCCGATGATGGAAATGACAACTAAGAGTTCAATCAGGGTAAAGCCCTTGCTTGGTTTTTGTAATTTTTGATATTTTTTAGCGCGCATATTTGCATAATTCAAATAGCCAAGTTTGATTATTAGATATTGGATATTGTTTGATTATTGATGATTGGTGATTGGTTATTGTAAATTACGGTAAATACTCCAGCGGATTGACCGGAATGCCGTTTAAGCGGACTTCAAAATGAAGGTGCGGGCCGGTGGTTAAAGGACCGGCGCCGGGAGTTCCGGGCATGCCGCCGCTTAAGCCGATGGTTTGGCCCTGGACTACATATTCGTCCTCGGAAACGTAAATTTTGGAAACATGTCCGTAAACCGTGGACAGGCCGTCGCCGTGGATGACCATAATATAGCTATAGCCCATGCCGGCGTCTCGGGCCCGGGCAACATAACCGGAAGCGGCCGCTTTAATGGCGGTCCCCTGCCCGGCCCGGATGTCAATCGCCGGATGTTCAAAAATATAGCGGAAGGGATAATCCGGATCGTGAAAATAAGCAGTTATGGTGTTTTGGGGTACGGGCCAGATCAGGCCGGCATCGTTGAATTCCAGGGTGCCGCCGTTTAAGTTGGAAATTTTTTCTCGCACCGTCTTTTCCAGGTTGGCAATATCGGCCGCGGCCGCGGCTTGTTCCTGCTTGGCCTGCGATAAAAGCACCTGGTATTCTTTTTCCGAATTTTTGACCTGGGCCAGTAAAAATTCCTTGCCCTCGCTTTCATTTTTTAAAGAAACATTTTTTTGTTCCAAAGACTCTTTTAATCCGACCAGCTCTTCGTTTTTGTCGCCCAGAGCCGCCTTATTTTCCTCCAGCTCTTTTTTGTATTGCTTTAGTTCATCCAGGCTTTTGGCGACTTCCCCGTTGGTATCTTCCAGGTATTTCATCTGGTTGATAAAATCGGCCAAAGAATCGTTTAAGAGCAGGATTTCCAAAGAGTTAACCCGGTCCTGTTTGTACATTAAGCGCAGGATGTTGGCGATGTGCTCTTTTTCTCGGTCAATCTCTTCGGTTTTGGCCTGGATTTCCAGGTTGACTTTTTTTATTTCCAGGTTGACCTGGCTGATTTCGGTTTCCACGCTTTCAATGTCCAGCGCGGCCTTGGCCAGCCGGTTGTCCAAAATGGCAATCTGATTGTTTAAATTGGCCTGGTCGTTTTGTTTTTGTTTGATGGTCTGGGAATAAAATTCCTGTTTTTCCTGGATGTCCTCAATCTGATCCCTTTTGGCCTGAATTTCGCTGTTTATTTTTTTAATTTCATCATTATAATCATAATTGGTCTGGCTCCAAACCAAAGAATGGGCATTAAAAATAATGCCCAAAACAAAAACTACAATAACTATTTTGGTTATTCTCTTCATATTCATATTATTTATATTATAGCATAAATAAGAAAAAAATAAAAGAGGCCGAACTTGATAGTTGGCCCCTTGATGCCTGGTGATTATCATCAATTTAATAGTTTTACAGATTACCCCGTCTTGAAATTTAAAGGGCGGTGTGCTGGATCGAAGAACGCAAGGACGAATTTTTTTGCTTTGTTCCAAATTATTACCACTGCCAAGATTAACAAGATTAAGTAGAAAGTTACCATTAAGCAGACAAATATTGAGACGAAGAGAGAGTAGCCGAGGTGGGTGCCAAATATTATCGGTGAGATAAAGGCCGCATAAACGATAAAGTTAACGTGGCCCTGTCTGCTCAGGCCGGGAAGCAAAGGACGGGGTGTATCCCGGGAAAAGAGAGGATAGGCCAGTAACGCTCCCAGAAAAAGGAAGAAACTGACGTAACCCGGCACAAAGCGGACGGATATGATTGTAGTCAGTATTCCGACCAGGGCAATAAACAAAAATCCATTTTTTGAGTACTTTACCCTGAACGGCCTGATAGTCAACATAATCCCGACCACCGTGAAGCCCAGGACAAAACAATCGCCCGCTTTACCTATGATAAACAAGGCGACGCTTACAATTCCAATATATATGGCGTATCTATATTTTACTACCTTTTTCTTTAAATATTCCGTCATCTAAAAACCTCCTTTTTAAATTGTAAATAACATTATGAATGAATAACCAATAACCAAGAAACAATAACCAAACAATAACCAATAACCAAAATTAAAATAACCAAAAAGTTTTGAATTTTGAATTTGTTTGATGATTGTTTCTTGGTTATTGGTTGTTTTCGTTTGGCTATTTTATTTTTATAGCATTTAATTTTCCAACTCCTTCTTTTATCCTCTTCAGGCTTTTTCCCTTGCCCAGGATTTCCGCGACCGCGAACGGTCCGGGACTGGCCTGGCGGCCGGTCAGAGCGGCGCGCAGAGGCCAGAGGAAGGTGCCGACTTTTGCGTTTTTAGCTTTGATATAAGTTATCAGGGCATCTTCCAAACTGTCATCAGTCCAATTTTTTTCCGGAATTTTTTTCAGCTGTCCATAAACCTGTTCTAAATTATTTTTCACCTCCGCTTTTGACATCTTTTTCCAGATTAGCAATTCGGGGTGGTAATTCAGTTTATCAGTAAAGAAAAATTCCGTCAACTCCCCTATCTCTGATATTTTTTTCAGCCGTTCTTGCTCCAGGCCCACAATTTTTTTAATAAACCCGGTCTTATATCCGCGCTCTGTGTATTTCTCCAAATATGGTTTGCATAATTCAACCAGTTGGTTTATTTTAAGTTGTCGTATATAATATCCATTCAAATAATCCAGTTTTTCCGTATCAAAAATTGCCGGACTGACGCCTAAATCCTTGATTTTAAAATTTTTAATTGCTTCTTTTAGTGTAAAAATTTCTTTTTCATCCCCCGGATGCCAGCCCAGGAGGGCGGAAAAATTAAGCAGGGCCGCGGGCAGATAGCCGGCGGCGCGAAAATCCTCTACCGCCACGTCACCCTGGCGCTTGCTTAATTTTCCTCCGCCTTTATTCAGAGTCAGGGGCAGATGAATAAATTTTGGCGTCGGCCAGCCAAAGGATTTGTACAGGAGAATGTTTTTCGGAAAAGACGGCAGCCACTCCTCTCCTCTGACGACGTGGCTGATTTTCATCAGATGGTCGTCCACCACGGAAGCGAACTGGTAAGTCGGCAAGCCGATTTTACCGCCCGGGCGGTCATCGGACTTTATTAAAATATGGTCTTCTAAATCTTCGGCCCGAAATTTTATTTCCCCCCTTAGCTCGTCGTATACCCTGATTTCGCCTTCAATGGGCATTTTCTGCCGGATAACGTAAGGCCGTCCGTCCGCCAGCATTTTTTCCACTTCTTCTTTTCTTAAATCGCGGCAGGCCCGGTCGTAGCGGGGCGGTAATTTTTTAGCCTCTTGCCGGGCGCGCATTTTCTTCAGCCGCTCCGGTGAACAGAAACAGCGGTAGGCTTCGCCCCGGGCCAGTAATTTATTGACGTTCCTTTCGTAAAGATGCATTCTCTCGGACTGCAGGTAGGGGCCGAAGCGGCCGCCAACATGCGGGCCTTCGTCAAATTTTATTCCCAGCCAGTGAAAGATTTCTATTAATTTTTCCGTCGCTCCCCTGATTTCCCTTTTTTGGTCCGTGTCCTCAATCCGTAAGATTAATTCGCCCTTCAAGCTGCGGGCGATTAAATAATTAAACAGGGCCGTGCGCAAGCCGCCGATATGAAGAGACCCGGTCGGACTGGGAGCGAAACGTACTCGTACTTTAGACATAATGTTTGTGAATAGTTGGGCGGTTGATTAGTTAAATAATTAGATGGCAGTAAACAGAAAACAGACGACAGATACAAATTATCAATTTTTAATTTTCAATAAATTTCCAATTATTCAATTTATAAATTATAACATTTAATCATTGTTCGCCCGCCCCGCTTCGCTAGGCGAGGCCGGGGAAAATTGAAAATTCGTAAATTGAAAATTTTAAAGTGTTTTGTCACTACTCTGTTGCTCATATTACCTTAAATAAAGATAAATATTCAGTAATATTGACAGCAATAAAACAACACTGACGACAATCAAAGCAGTCCGCAGTTTCCGGGCATTTTCTTCCGCCTTTACCCGCTCTTTTTTGAGCAAAAGGTTGGTGACGTCGTTTATTAGGTAAAGATATTTTTTTATCCTCGGAGGGTTGAATTTAAACTTCATAAGATTTTTTGGCAATAATTTTATTAAAATACGTTAAATAAATTTTAGTTGCTTTTTGCCGGCAGGGGTGGACCGATTGAACCAATTCTTCGGCCGCGACCCATTTCCAGTTCCGGTGTTCCCAGTATTGAATTTTAATGTCACTGTCTTGGCCGTAAAATCGGGCGATAAATAAGCCCTGCTTTTGGCCTTTGTAATTATATTTCTCGGTTGAGTTTAGAAAAAATTTATACCGGTGTAAATTTTTATAGCCGGCAACGTATTTGAATTTGTCGGTGCCCGCTTCCTCGTTTAACTCCCGCCCGCCGGCAGTTTTAATATCCTGGCCGTCCAAGCCGCCCTGGGGTAATTGCCAATGCCCCGGATTATCTTTTCTTTCAACTATGAATATTTGGTATTTTGCTTTTTCTTGTTTGTACATTAAACAAGCGACGTTAGGCCGGTACAAAAAGGGATAAATAAACCGCCACTTAAAAAATTTGTAAGGAAAAACAATGACCGCCCGGCAGATTCTTCCCCGACGCCAGGGCTGGCGCCAGAGCCGCCAGAGCCATTCCAGGCCAAAGAAGCGGATTAAGCGCGGCGCCCGTTTTATTGTACCGGTTAAAAAATCAAAGGCGCCGCCGACGCCGACAGCCAGTTTTATGGACGGCAGTTTCGGCAGAATATGATAGATTAATTTTTCCTGGTAAGGAGCGCCCAGGGTAGCGAATAAGATATCAGGGGAAAAATTTCGCAGATTTTCAATTTCTTGTTGCGTTTGTTTCTTCTTCCGGCCGATGCCTTCAACCAGATAATTATTAAGGGCGAAATTTTTCTTGAGCGTGTTTTTGATATCATCTTCTTTTGACAGTCCCCCATTCCAATTTAGAACCGCTACTTTTAATTTTTTTTCTTTGGCCAGCCGCAAGATTTCTTTCACTAAATCCGCGCCGGTAAACCTTTGCAGGTTTGCGCTCATGGTCCAGCCGGCGAATTTTAAACCCACGCCGTCGGGCAGGGCCAAATCGGCTTTGTTCAAAATGTAAAAAAATTCTTCGTCTGTCTGGGCAGTGAGGATTATTTCCGGGTTGGGGGTGACGACGTAGCGCGGCTTTGAGCCGCTTAAAAACCGTTCAATTTCTGCCAGAACTTTTTGCCGGTTTAAATTTGATATGTTAACTCCTAAAATGTTTATCATGTATAAAAAATAAGAGAAATAAGAAAAATAAGTAAAATAAGAATAAAAAATCCGATCGTTCTTGTTTTACCGATTGTTTTTCTATCTTAATTTAAAACTAATAATTTCCCGGTAAATTGCTCCGCTCGGCCTTAGTATCGCTTCCATCAGCTCAAAAGAATTCAAGCTGAAATTTATTTCGTTAAAATCGCAAATCAGGAGCCGGAAATCGTAATTTGTTTTAACCCGACCCAGGGTGATGTGCGGCTGCCAGGGCCGGTGATCAAGCTCAATTCCCAGACCGGCCAGCTTGTTGCCCAGCGCTTTTTGCAAAGCAAAAACCGAATTGCCGCTTATCTGTTCCCCGCTTAAGCAGATTACCCTTGGCTTTTGCAGACTGGGAAAAGCACTGATTTTTTTGAAAATAAAATCCATTTGCTCAAATTTTTCAGCTAAGGCGGCCATAGCGGCTTGGACGTTTTGATTTTGCCCTTCATTTAAATAACCAAGAAAGTGCAGAGTCAGGTGCAATCCTTCCGGCCTTACCCATTTGACGCCCTGGTTTTTTTGTCCTAAATTAATAATAATATCAGTAATTTCTTTTTTCACCGGCAGAGGCGGATTCAGGGCGATAAATAA
>CAYNBD010000013.1:6333-20548 GCA_964395755.1 uncultured Gammaproteobacteria bacterium | reverse complement strand
GAAAAATATCCGGATAAATATTGGACGCCGGATCAGTTCACCAATAAATATAATAGAATCGCCCATTACCAGACCACGGCCCGGGAAATATGGAAACAGACCGCCGGCAAGGTGGACTGTTTCGTCGCCGCCATCGGCACTTCCGGCACTTTAATGGGCGTGGGCGCTTATTTAAAACGCTATCGGCCCGGAGTTAAGATTATCAGCGCCGAGCCGGTGAAGGGCCACTATATTCAGGGTCTGAAAAATATGTCCGAAGCCATCGTGCCGGCGATTTATGACAAGAAAAAACTTGACGGAGTAATAAAGATTAAAACCGAGGACGCTTTTGCGATGGCGCGCCGGCTTGTTAGGGAAGAGGGCATTTTTGTCGGTATGAGCAGCGGCGCGGCGATGTTGGCCGCCTTGGCCGTGGCCAGGAAGATAAAGAGCGGCAACGTTGTTACGATTTTTCCAGACCGGGGTGAAAAATATTTAAGCACGAAATTATTTTTGTGATATGAAATATTTAATTCCAATTATTTTTATGTTATTCTGTCTGCCGGTTTTAGCCAACGGCTTAGTTGATTCTGACCGCGACGGCGTGCCGGATGAGGATGAAATCGGAATTTATAAGACCGATCCGAATTCGGCGGATACGGATGCGGACGGTTATTCCGACTGGCTGGAACTGAATCAGGGTTATTCGCCTCTTAATCTGGCCGCGGTGAAGCTGGAAGACAATGATTATGACCAGGATGGCTTGTCGGACAGAATGGAATTAAATTTTCACACTGATTTAAGCAATCCTGATAGCGATGGCGATGGTTTTTTAGACGGGATGGAGATTAAAAACGGTTATGATCCCTTATCAATGGAGTATGTGAAGCTGGACAAAAGGATTGAAATCAATACCGGGGCGCAGGAATTAAGCTATTTTTTGGGCGGGGTGAGGATGGATACTTTTTCCGTTTCCACCGGCAAGCCCAGCATGCCCACCCCCAAAGGACATTTCCAGGTTGACGGCAAAGCCGACCGGGCCTGGTCGGCCCAGTGGGGGCTGTGGATGCCTTATTGGTTAAGTTTGCATAATGGCTATTTTGGCATCCACGAATTGCCGGAGTGGCCCGGGGGCGTAAAAGAAGGCGCAGATCATCTGGGGACGCCGGTTTCCCACGGTTGCGTCCGCCTGGGCGTGGGCCCGGCCGAGTTTCTTTACCAGTGGGCGGAGATCGGCACGCCGGTATTTATTTATTAGTTATAAAGATTATAAAGTAAAAAGTTAAAAAGTGTTTTTTATTTATGAACTTTATAATTTTATACTCTAAACTAAAATTATGCCATATTCAGATAAAGTCATTCAACATTTTAAAAATCCCCATAACCAGGGCGTGATTCGTAATGCGGACGCGGTCGGGAGCGTGGGCAATCCGGTTTGCGGGGACGTGATGAAAATTTATTTAAAAATAAATAGACGGCAGACGGCAGACGGCAGACGGCAGGACTTTGTTAAGGATATAAAATTTGAGACCTTGGGATGCGCGGCCGCGATTGCCGTGTCGTCGGCGTTGACGGATTTGGTTAAAGGCAAAACCTTGTCTGCAGCCCTGAAAGTTACCAAAGACCAGATTGTGAAAGATTTGGGCGGTTTGCCAACGGTTAAAATCCATTGCTCCATGCTGGGAGTGGAAGCTTTGCATAAAGCGATTGAAAATTATAAATTGCATAACGTATAACGCATGACGTGTAGTGACAATATATGAAAATTGATTTAGTGGCTACCGTATTTATATTTTCTGATAATAAGCTTTTATTGGTGCGGCACAAAAAGCTGGGGCTTTGGTTGCCCGTGGGCGGACACATTGAGGAAAATGAAACCCCGGACGATACTATAAAAAGAGAAGCCAAAGAAGAAACCAATTTGGAAATTGAAATTTTAAATCAGAGCGATATGCCGCCGGCGGGAAACGTAACCGGGGAATTGGCAACGCCGTTTTACGTTAACGTTCATAACGTTGGCGACCACGAGCATTGCAGCTTTTTTTATGTCGCTCGGGCGCTTAATCCGGAAGAAATCAAGATAAATAACGAATTGACGGACTGCCGTTGGTTTTCCCGGGCGGAGCTGGACGAAGATATTGTGCCGGTTGATGTTCGGAATCAGGCTGGGAGGGCTTTTAAAATATTTGAAGATTGCGGAACGCCTAACGCCTAATACATAACGTGGAACGTGAAATTGGTACTTAGTGCTTAGGGCTTGGGGCTTGGGTACTTAGGGCTTAGGAAATTAATCATTGAACATTTATTTAATTTTAATGTAAAAAAATATGGAAAATAAATCTTCCTCCGTCAAGACTACGGCGGACAAGATAAAAAAAGCCATTGCTAAAATTCGTCCGGCTCTGCAGGCCGACGGCGGCAACGTGGAATTTTTGAGTTGGGATAAAAAAACCGGCACGGTGGAAGTCAGTTTAAGTGGGATGTGCGCTCATTGTCCGCTGGCGGAGATGACCTTAAAGCAGGGGATAGAAGCGGAAATCAAAAAACAGGTGCCGGGAATAAAGCAGGTGATAAATGTACCTAAGATATAATTAATTTTAATTTAGAGCAGAGTGGAAGTTTCATCATGATCCTTTGCTTTGCTTAAAATAAAAATATGGCGAAATACAAATGCCAATGCGGCTACGGAGCCGTTATTGAGGTTAAAGGTGACGAGGCGCCGGAATGTTGCGGTAAGCCGATGAAGAAGGTTGATGATAAACTTGAAGATAACGGAAAAGATTGCGGCTGCTGTTAAGCCCTTGGGCGGGCGGAGATTTTTTCTCTGCCCGCCGGTTAATTTAATATGCGTATGAAAAATATTTATTTAGACCATAGCGCCACTACGCCGACGGACAGGAAAGTTCTGGCGGCGATGATGCCTTATTTTGCAATTAAGTTCGGTAACCCGTCCTCAATCCATGCTTTCGGCCAGGCCGCGATTGCCGGCGTGGACCAGGCCAGAAGGCAGGCGGCTGATTTCTTAAATTGCGAGACGGAAGAAATAATTTTTACTTCCGGCGCGACCGAATCCGATAATTTGGCCATTAGGGGCATAATCAATGCCCGGCAAAAACAGGGAATAAAAAAACCGCATCTTATCACTTCCTCGATTGAGCATGATGCCGTCCTGGAATCGTGCCTGGAATTGGAAAAGCAGGGCGTGGAAGTAACTTATCTGCCGGTCAAACGCAACGGCGTGGTTGACTTGGGGAAATTTAAAAAAGCCGTTAAAGACAATACGGTTTTGGCGTCGGTAATGTACGTTAACAGTGAAGTCGGCAGTATCCAGCCGGTCCGGGAAATCGGCAAAATTATCAAGAAAATCAATGCCCAGAAAATTAACGATTGGCAAAAAAGGCGAACAAAAAATCGCGGACCCCGGCCGGAGCCGATTTATTTTCATACCGATGCTACCCAGGCCCTGAATTTTTTTAATTGTAACATTAAATATTTGCATTGCGACTTATTAAGTTTTTCCGGCCATAAAATTTACGGGCCCAAGGGCGTGGGCGTTTTGTTCGTGCGCGCCGGCGTACCTTTGGAACCGTTGCAATTAGGCGGGCACCATGAGGATAACCGCCGCAGCGGCACCCCGAACGTCCCCGGGATTGTGGGGCTGGGCAAGGCCGTGAGTTTGTTGGATAAAAAAACTGTTGACCGCAATAATAAAAAAATTGCCAAACTGCGGGACATGTTGGTAGATGGAATTAAGAAAAACGTTCCGGACGTTGTTTTGAATACTGACCGGGAAAACGCTACTCCGGCTCACGCCCATTTTTCCTTTTTAGGGGTGGAAGGCGAGGCTTTGCTGATTTCTCTGGATTTGGCCGGGATTGCGGTTTCCACCGGTTCGGCCTGCGCTTCCGGCAGTCTGCAGGCCTCGCACGTGCTGTTGGCCATGGGCATTAAAAAAGAAGTGGCCCACAATTCCATCCGCTTTAGCCTGGGCAAAGGCAATACCGCGGCTGAAATCAGGCAGGTGATTAAGGTTTTGCCGCCGATAGTAAAGAGGTTAAGGGAGATGAATCCGTTGTATAAAAAATAAGAAAAATAAGAATATAATGAAAAATAAGAATATAATGAAAAATAAGAATATAATGAAGGCGAGGTTTGCAAACCTCGCCTTCATTATTTTGCGACAATACAAAAATTTCCTTTTTTATAGCAAAAGAGGTGACTTTTATATAGGTATTTGACATTTTATTATTAATATATTAAGGTGAAGGTGTCAACGGATTGAGCCGTACAAAGGAATATTAGCGCCCGTTTCCTGATGTAAGGAGACAGGGTTGGCGGGATGTTATTTAAAAATGAAGAACTGATCCTATAACAAAAGGGGTATTAGCCCACAATTTTTTTAGAATATGTGGTCACGCAAGAAGGTATTTACCTTTTAGGCGTGGCATAGCGCCACAGGCTCCCCTTGCCTAGTGCTTATATGGGATAGTTTATCATTTTTCAATATACTAACGCTGTTTCTTCTATAGGTTTATTCCATACCTGGAAGATATGCGGGTCGTTTTCCGTTGGCATTATATTGACACGGTTTTTTAAAGGTGTTAATATAAAAATAATACAATTTTTCGAAATCAAATTTTCTCCCAGTAAAGAATATTTCTCTCATCGCAGGCGAGAACGGGGTTCTAACCCCCAGGAGAAATTATGGCGCGGCTGAGCTATATGCTTTGTCCGCGTCTTTTTTGTTAAGAAATAAGTAAAATAAGAATAAAAAGAAAAATAAGAATGTACGTACATTCTTGGTAGAGACGCGCCATGGCGCGTCTCTACGTGGTGAAAGTAAAAAATGTTATTACATATGTAATAACATTTTTTACTATCTTCTCGTTTTTATTTTACTTTTTATTTTTATTTTTTCAAATATTGGAAGACATAAATTTCACCAGCACCCAATGCCTGCCAGGAATCGGCTTCCAGCTTGGCTTCGGCCAGGATTTTGTCAAACGCCCACCAGTATTTATTGAGAACGAAATAGGATTCATTAACGCCGGCAAAGTTCATGGCTTTAGCCATGGTGGCGCGTTCGGGTTTTTTATAAACCATGTCCAGATAGTATTGGTAGAGTTGGCCGGAAGTGGGGATAGGATAGAAGTAGATTGAGGAACTAATTCCCGAAACTTCGGAATTTAGTTCCGATGATTTATTATTGGAAAGGGGAGATTTGTAATAACGTGAGAAGCCGAATTCACGCAGGGCGGCGGCGCTGACCTGCTGGTCGGCCAGGACAATATAGTCGTTGTCAGTATTATTTTCAATCCAGTCGACGGCCTCAATGTCATTTTGGCTAACTGAAAAACCGCGGGAGTTGTAATAACGGTCAAAACGGGGATAAGAAAGATAGAGGGAAGTCGTGATTAAAATAATTAAAAATAAAAGCAGGGGAATGGCGACGGCCTTGGTCTGTCTGATAATTTTATTCAGGAAGGCATAAAGAGCGATGATGACAAAAGGCAGCAGGAAAATAAGGGCGGTTTCCAGAATTCTGTCAGTATAATTGTTGCGTTCATAAGAAATCAGAAAATCAAAGGGCAGTCGGCGGGTGAGAAACCAGGCCGGCAAAAGCGAGGCCGACATTCCCAGGCAGAGAAAAAACAGCCGGCATTTATTCCGAAATTTTATCGCCAGCCATAAGCCGGCCAAGATTAGCAAGCCGAGAACGATTTTTACGTTAAAGCCGTAGAGATAGATAAAATTAAGCAGGAAATTTTCCTGGCTGGGCAGGTTGAAAAATGCTGTCGCCGTCGTGGCGGCCGGTTCATAGGTGGTCTGGGCGATGACGTGGTGGCGGTTGACAAAATAAAAAGCCAGGGGCAGGGCCAGGGCGGCCGCCAGATAAACGGCCAGATAGAAATATTTTTTTAATTTTAGGCCGTCGCAGTGATAAATGGTAATAGCCAGAGTAAAAAGCAGGGCGGGAATTCCGGCCAGGGGATGGATAAGGAGCGCGGTGAAAGCCAACAGATAGACAACGGTTAATTCCGCCGCATTGGCGCAGGTAAGTCCCAGGAAAATCGTCAATAGCAGAAACAGATAAGCCAGGTTTTGCGGGGTGGTAACGATAAACAAGGAAAAGGGCAAAATAAGCAATGTTATGATAACCAGAAAATTAGTTTTAGTTTCTTTAAACCATTTTTGTAAGAAGCGAAATATGGCGGCCGGTAAAAATAAGGCTGCCAGCAATGGTACCAGCAGTTTGTCCAGCCAGATAATGGACAGGGCAGTGATTTTGTGTAAAATCGTCTCCAGACTGTATTGTCCCAGGTAATAAAGCGGCTTGGGCGTGACCGCGCCGATTTTGGCGATTAAGCTGACCGTGGCTTGATGGATAAAGGGGTCAAAACCATAACCGATTTTATAGACGATTAAAGCAATGGAAAAAGTAAGGAAGTAGTGGAGAAACATTAAAAAAATTGTTAAATTGCCAAATTGTTTTATTGCCAAATTGTTTTTAGTGTTTGCGTCTTTTTTATCTTTAGTCAAAATTACAGCTATTAACATTGCTGTCGCCAGGCCGTACAAGAGAAAGAAGTAGGGCGGAACCGCTTGCCAAGGCGAAATCAGAGCTTGAGCGGTTTGGGATTTGAAAAGTATTAATAATGAAGAAGTAAGAAGTAAGAAGTAAGAAGTAAGAAGTAAGAAGCGGACGATGTTTTTTGGTTGCGATTTTTGCTTTGGCTGAAAATCGTAATCAAGCTGGCCCGGGGTCTTGGATTTTAAATAAAGCAAGAGTATAATGAAAGTAATGCAGGATAAAATCAGACTGATGACGATGCCGAAATTGTTAAGGGCATATAGACGGTAAACTAGGGCACCCCAAAAAGACATTAAGGCGGTTATGATGATCAGCACATAGATAAAGTTTTTTTGAAGATATTTAAACATAGTCATAAATGCATAACGTGGAACGCATAACGTGTAATATGCAACGGGGGATTTCTTAATAATCCCAAACATCCTAATGATCTCACTGCATTATTATCATAGCAGATTTTATGTCACATTCAAATTTCCAGCCGGCAGATAGAATCTTTTGGCATGATAAGCTATTGGCCGGGACAGTGCTAAAATTATTTCCCCGTTGGATTTTACCCAATTATTTGACGGTTTTTCGGCTAGCCGCCACTCCTTTCGTGGCGCTGTTGATGTTTTATGAACATTATTCCGTCGGTTTATTCGCTTTTTTACTGGTAGCCTTCTCTGACGCCTTGGACGGGGCAATGGCCCGGACCAGAAACCAGATAACCGAATGGGGTAAAATTTACGATCCGCTGGCCGATAAAATATTAATCGGCAGCATGGTGTTTATTATCATTCTGCGTTACATTGATTTCTGGACGGCGATTATAATTATCGGGATTGAATTTATAATTATTTTAGTCGCTTGGATAAGAAAAATAAAGGGGATAAAAATGCAGGCTAACATTTGGGGGAAAATAAAAATGATATTGCAGGTCACCGGGGTGGCGATTTTACTCCTGTCCATTGTTTTTGACTGGGGAACGCTTTTGCCCCTGGCTTCCGGGGTTCTGTATTTAGCCATTGCTTTTGCCATTGTCAGTTTGTTAACTTACGGGATTTAGGTGGTAGACAACAGTAAGAAGTAAGAAGTAAGAAGTAAGAAGACGACAGAAAACAGTAAACACGTAACATGCAACATGCAATATGCAACAATTTAGCGATGTAGTGATGTAACAATTTTTTCCTTATTTTTATTATTTTACTTTTTATTTTTATTTCTTTACGTTTATTATAGCGGCATGAATGAAAAAATAAAAAATTTTATAAAAAATTATTGGCGCGGATTAATTATAGCCAGCTTGGCCCTGGCATTTTTTTTCGGCGTGTCTTCTTATAATTATTTGACTCAGGCGGACGGATTTGTCAAATGGGCCTCGCCGGACGAAACCGCCAATTACGTTTTTTCCAAACTTTACGGCCAGACCGGAGAGATGACGATTTTCGAAAAATATAATTTGCTGGCCGAGGACATGATTCATCCCCGCAGTTTCCGGAGCGACCACGGAGTTTTAAAACCGGTCAGTTTTTTGGGCATCATTTTGATTTACGGCCGGATAGTCAGTTTAACTTCTGACAAAATTTTACCTTTTTTAACGCCGGCCGTGGCCGGTCTGGGCATTGTCTTTTTTTATCTTTTTATTAAAAATATTTTTGGCCGGCGCAACGGTTTAATTTCGGCTTTTTTATTGGCCTCTTTCCCTGTTTATATTTATTATTCTGCCCGCAGTATGTTTCACAACGTTCTGTTCGTGGTATTGCTGATTATCGGTTTATATTTCGGTTTGTTGATGGCCCGTTCAGCTAAGAAAAAGCAGTCCAGGCACCGGTGTGCCTTTAATGGGCGCGCTTTGGTTTGCGCCGCTTTGGCCGGCGGTTTTATCGGTTTGGCGATTGCCACCAGAACGGCGGAATTATTATGGCTGGCCCCGACTTTGATGGTTGCCTGGCTTTTTAATTTTAAGCAGGTCGGTTTTGTCCGGTTGGCGGTTTTTTTGTCTTTTTTATTTTTGGCTTTACTGCCGATGTTTTTTTGGAACCAGATTTTATACGATGCGCCCGGCCGGGGCGGTTATCCGGAGATGAATCGTTCCATTGCAAATATCACCTCTGCCGGCGGCGATTTGCTCAAGTCAACCGTCAGCGGAAAATTTTCTTATTATCAAGACCTGCTTAAAAAAATCAGGGATAATATCTTTTATTTCGGCTTTAATGCCCGCCAGTCTTTAAAAATGTTTTATTATTATTTTGTGGATATGTTCGCCTGGCTGTTTTGGCCGGCGGTTTTGGGATTTTTTATGTTTTGCCGGCAGTTGGGCAGGCGCAAAAGGAAGCACTGGGCTTATTTTTCCGGCCTGCTTGTCGCCGGGTTGATTTTAACGTTTTATTACGGCAGCTGGGAATTTCACGACAATCCTGATCCGGCAAGTTTTACTATCGGCAATTCTTACACCCGCTATTGGCTGCCGATTTACTTAGGAGTCTTGCCCCTGGCCAGTATGTTTTTAATCGGTTTTACCAGGCTTCTATTTTCCGGGTATAGAAATAATTTGAGCCATAAGAGTGTCGGCGGTCACATTTCATCTAAATTTTCTTTGCCCGCTTTAAGTAAATTTTTTGAGAAAATTTACGTTGCCCGGCCAAGAAAAAAGTTTTTAATCAACGGCAGCCGCATCATATTGATCGCTTTGGTTTATTTTTTTTCCATCCCTTTCGTAATCTATGGCTCGGAAGAAGGCTTATATTATTCTTTGGCCAAATCCGCTTCGGCCCGGCAGGAATGGCGAAGAGTCCTGGACCTGACTGAACCCGGAGCCGTAATTATTACCCGTTATCATGATAAGTTATTTTTCCCGGAAAGAAAGGTGATTGTCGGCCTTTTTAATGATGATAATATGAACAGCACTTATGCCCGCTTAGCTGGTTATTTGCCGGTTTATTATTATAATTTCACTTTTCCGGACGAGGATATGGATTACCTGAACAACAGAAAGCTGGCCGCGGTTGGGTTGCACATTGAAAAAATAGAACAGGTTACCGCCGATTTTTCTTTGTATAGGTTGTATAAATAATTGTTTCATTTTTACATTGATTTTTTTATTGAAATTGGAAATTGGAAATTTGTATTTTTTACTTCTTACTTCTTACTGTCGTCTATTTACTAAATTTCAAGCTTGACTTTTTTATGATTATGTACTATATTTAGGATGACATTTGGTTTTTTAAATTTCGCTAATATCAGGGTAAGTGAACGGCCGCCCTTTACCCAGCCGGGAAGGGGAGGAAAGTCCGGACTTCACGAAAAATGGCAGTCGTTAACAACGACCGCCCCGACTTAACGCCGGGGCAGGGAAAGTGCCACAGAGACTATGCAATCCCGTCACTTTAGAGCGACGGGACAAAGGTGAAAAGTTTCAGGGTGTGTATATTAATTCAGGATATCCTTTAATATATGCTTCCTGATTCGCCCTCCGGTGACGGAGTGAGCGCGGTAAACCCTGCCTGAAGCAAGAGCAAACCCGGCCCCAGTTTTAAATTGGAGTTGGGGAAAAGTGGCTCGCTTGATTCTGATAGCAATATCAGGACTAGATAGATGGCCGTTGCCCCGGTTATGCCGGGGTACAGAATCCGGCTTATAGCTTGCCCTGATATTAGCGGTATTTATTAGAAAACAGAAAACAGATGACAGTTGCTGTTTTCTGTTTTCTGTCGTCTGTTTTCTTTTATATGAAAAAGAGTGAATTATTTTTTTCATTTTTGCTGGTACCCCTGGATTTTGCGATGATTGTGCTAGCGGGAATTTCGGCTTATTACATCCGTTATGCCAAGTTTTTAACCGACATCAGGCCGGTTATTTTTGATTTGCCCTTTGCTTATTATTTGAACGCTATTTTATTGGTTGCTTTTTTATGGCTGATTATTTTTGCTTTGGCCGGGCTTTACAGCATCAGGGGGGCGAGAAAGATCGTGCCGGAAATTTACCGCGTAATTTTAGCTTGTTCCACCGGCTTGATGTTAATAGTGGTTTTAATTTTTATGAGGCGGGAGTTGTTTGATTCCCGTTTTATTGTTTTGGCCGGCTGGGGTTTGGCTATTTTTTATATCAGTTTTGCCCGGGTACTGGTAAGATGGATTCAGAGGGCGCTTTTTATTTTCGGTGTCGGCGCTCATCAAGTGATAATGGTTGGCAACAGTAAAACCACCGACGCCCTGGTACATGAATTTTCCAGCCGCAAAGATTCGGGATATAAAGTCATCAGGCGGTTGCGCGATTTTGATTTGGAAACGGCCCAAGAACTGGCTGAGTTTATCAAGGACAGGGAAGTGGACGAAATAATCCAAAGCGACCCTAACTTAACCAAGCCGGAGATTTTGCGTTTATATGATTTTGCCGATGAACACCACCTGACCTTTAAATACGCGGCCGATTTGCTGGATGCCAAAGTTTTAAAAACCGAAGTGGTGGAAATCGCCGGGATTCCGGTTGTGGAGGTTAAAAAAACACCCCTGGACGGCTGGGGAAGAATTATCAAAAGGATATTTGATTTCAGCGGCGCGGGTTTTTTTATAATCATTTTCAGTCCGTTGATGATAATGACCGCCCTTTTGATTAAACTTGAATCCCGGGGGCCGGTAATTTACAAAAACGAAAGGGTGAGTAAGAACGGCGTATTTAAGCTTTTTAAATTTCGGTCCATGCAGATTCAGTATTGCGTCGGCCGGGAATACGGCGATGAGCAGGCTTTGAAGTATGAGAAAAAGTTAATTGACGAACAAAACAGCAAAGCCGGGGAACCGGTATATAAGATTGCCCGTGATCCGCGCCTGACGCGGATGGGAAAATTAATCAGGCGCTGGAGCATTGACGAGTTGCCGCAATTTTTTAACGTTTTGATCGGCAATATGAGTCTGGTCGGGCCGCGTCCCCACCAGGCCCGGGAAGTGGCTAAATATGAACACCGCCATAAAAAGGTGATGACCATTAAGCCGGGGCTTACCGGTTTGGCCCAGATTTCCGGCCGCAGTGATTTAAGGTTTGAAGACGAAGTGAAACTGGATACTTATTACATTGAAAATTGGTCGTTATTATTTGATTTATCCATATTATTAAGAACGCCGTTGGCGATTCTAAGAAGACGGAAAGTGGAATAATTTAATTTCCGATTTTCGATTGTCGATTTTCGATTTTTATACAATCGTCAATCGTCAATCGTCAATCGTCAATCAAAAATGAAAGTGGCCCTGATTCACGATCATCTGGCCCAGGATGGGGGAGCGGAACAGGTTTTAAAAGTCTTGGCGGGGATGTTTCCCGACGCTCCGATTTACACCCTGCTGTGTGAACCCCGGATGACGGATAAATATTTTCGCGGCCGCCGGGTGGAAACTTCAATTATTCAGCGTTTACCCGGCGGGGTCAGCCATTATAAATGGTATATGCCGTTTATGCCCATGGCGGTGGAGTTTTTTGATTTGTCCGATTTTGACCTGGTAATTTCCGATGCCAGCGCTTTTGCCAAGGGGGTAATCACTGCTCCCCAGACTTTGCATATCTGCTACTGCCATACTCCCACTCGCTATCTTTGGAGCGATACCCATCAGTATATAAATGAGTTAAAATATAATAAGTATTTTAAAAAGATTATTTCCCTGGTCCTAAATTACGTTCGGATTTGGGATCGGCAGGCGGCCGACCGGGTGGATAAATTTATTGCCAATTCCCGGGCCGTGCAAAAAAGAATTAAGAAGTATTACCGCCGCGATTCAATTGTCATTTATCCGCCGGTGGAAACGGATAAATTTTTTGTTTCCAGGCGCCAAGACGATTATTTTTTGATCGGCGGGCGTTTGGCTCCTTATAAACGGGTGGATATCGTGATTGAGGCTTTTAAAAAAATGGGCCGGAAATTAAAAATTTTCGGCGACGGCGTTGACCGGCAGCGTTTGCAAAAAATCGCCGGCCAAGACGAAAACATTGAATTTTTGGGTCGGGTGGACGATAAAACCAAGGCTGAATTATATAGCCATTGCCAGGCTTTTCTTAATCCCCAGGAAGAAGATTTTGGTATTACCATGGTGGAAGCCATGGCTGCTGGCCGTCCCATACTTGCTTTTAACCGGGGCGGAGCCCTGGAAATCGTTCAGGCGGGCAAAAGCGGTGAATTTTTCAGCGAGCAGACCCCGGCGGCGATTATCAGGGCGGTAGAAAATTTTGACGCCGGCAAATATAATCCGGAAGAAATCCGCGCTCAGGCTCGGCAGTTTGATGCCAGTCGGTTTAAAGAGAGCGTCAAAGAATATATTGAGATGGAGTGGGAAGAATTTAATTCCCATAACGCGTAACATGCAACATAAAACATGCAACAAATAATTAACATAATACAGAAACTGTCGTCTGTTTACTGTTTTCTGTCCACTGTTTACTATTTAATATGAAAATCGGCATTGATATCAGGACATTGATGGACGCCGAATACAGCGGCGTGCCAGAATATACTTTAAATTTAATCAAGGGGATTTTTGCGCTGGACAAAAATAACGAATATAAACTTTTTTATAATTCTGCCCGGGATTTAAGCGGGCAGATGCCGGTTTTTGATTATCCCAATGTTCAAGTTTTAAAATTTAATTATCCCAATAAAATTTTTAATTATTTATTAGAGAAAACGCTGCGCCGGCCGCAGGTTGATAAGTTATTGGGCGGGGTTGATCTGTTTTGGATGCCGCATCTTAATTTTGTCTCCTTGTCCGGCGCTTGCCGGAGCTTTTTAACCATCCATGATCTTTCTTTTTGGCGTTATCCGGAATTTTTCAGTCTGAAAAAAAATATTTGGCATTATTTGTTGAATGTGAGGAAATTGTCAAAGGGATTTGATAAAATCATCGCGGTCTCGGAAAATACCAAGGATGATTTAATGGAATTATTGGCCGTTAAAGAGGATAAGATAGAAATTATTTATCCGGGGGTGGGGGAGCAGTATCGGCAAATCAGACGAGAAGATACGGCCTGCCGGGCGGTCAAAGACAAATACGGCCTGCCGGAAAAATTTATTTTGTATTTGGGAACGCTGGAGCCGCGCAAAAACGTAGTCGGTATTATCCGCGCCTACGACCGGTTATTGCGCCGGCAGACGGAACTGCAAGACTTTGAACTGGTCCTGGCCGGCGGTCAGGGCTGGAAAAGCCGTGATATTTTCCGGGAAAAGGAAAAAGCGAAATTTAAGAATAATATTAAATTTTTGGGTTATGTTGCCGCTGGGGACAAGCCCGGTCTTTACAATTTGGCCAGCTTGTTTTGCTACCCCTCTTTTTACGAAGGCTTTGGCCTGCCTCCCCTGGAAGCCATGGCCTGCGGTACGCCGGTGATTACCGGTTTTAATTCCAGTTTGGGAGAGGTGGCGGGTGAGGCGGCCCTGCTAGTTGATGCTGATGATATCAATAGCATCACCGAGGCCATGCGGCAGATTATCATGGATAATGGTTTAAGGAACACGCTGGCGGCCCGGGGGCCGGCCCGGGCGGAAAAATTTAGATGGAGCGCAGCGGCTGCAAAATATTTGGTGGAATTTATGCGGTAATAAAATGTTGGGATCAGCCAGGATGGTCGGAGGCGGACGGCGCAGCGAGATTTTTGGGATTTTTGGGAAAGAATTATTGTTGC
>CAYNBD010000013.1:0-6233 GCA_964395755.1 uncultured Gammaproteobacteria bacterium | reverse complement strand
TGTTGTGTGTTGCGTGTTATGCATTATGCGAAGATGAGTAGACACGGTTTATTTTTTCTGGTATTATGTTTATAAGCGGATTTAGGGGGTGATTTTTTAAAATTTCGCTTTTAAAATTAGGGTGATTTAAATTTTACAAAATATTTTATTAGTTAATATGGTAAAGTTTGCGCGTTAAGTTAATTTTTAAACGAGCAGATTTTATTGGTTGTGATTTATGACTGAATTGACAAAACCCATTTCTCCCGCGGGCCAAAGCGTCGGCCGCGGCAAGCCGGCCGAAGATAAACAGGCCACTACCAAGGCCCTGGATATTATTATCATCGGTTGTATCTCGGCCATCTTTTTTCTTTGCCCCCTGTTTTTTACCGGCTTAGCTTCCCAAGGGGTCGGTTTTGAAAAAATGATTTTATTTTATTTTTTGGTTTTGATTGGAATTGTTGCCTGGGTAACAAAAGGGGTGGTAAAGGGCGAACTCGGTATTAAAAGAACTCCGCTTGATTGGCCGATTTTGGGCCTGCTGGCCATTTTTATCATTTCCACCTTTTTTTCCGTTAATGCCAAAGACAGTTTGATTGGCTCTTATGGGGCCTTAACCAAGAGTCTGGCCGCGGTAATTACTTTTGCCCTGTTTTATTATTTGGTGGTCAATAATATCAATATTAAGAGAATTAAGATATTGTTTTGGTCTTTTATCGCTTCCATTTCTTTAATTATTATTTATTCTTTATTGCAGCTGTTAAATGTTTTTGTTTTGCCGCTTGATTTTTCCCGGACTGCCGGTTTTAACCCCCTGGGTTCCTTATCGGGACTGACCATTTTCCTGGTGGCGGTTTTGCCTTTGCTGGTGATTGCGGCGGCGCAGTTGCGGGAATTGCATCCCAAACTGAACAGAATCGCTTATTTGATAATTAAGAGCATAATCGGCCTGGTGGGTTTGGCCGCTTTAATGATACTGGCCCTGTTAAACGGATTTACTTTTTGGCCGGCCGCCATTGCCGGTATTGCGATTATTTTAATGTTTTTTCTGGCCAAGATTATACCGATTAAGAGCGGCAACCTGGTTATTCCGTTGGCGACTTTCCTGCTGTTAATCATTCTTCTGGTACTGGGTAATTTCAATATGATGAATTTGAATTTGCCGGCCGAAGTAAGTTTGTCGCGGGGAATTTCCTGGGATATCGCTAAAGCCAGCTTGGCCAAGAATCCGATACTCGGCTCCGGGCCGGCAACTTTTTATTATGATTTTTCCCAGTTCCGGGGGGCTGATTTTAATGCCTCTTCCCTTTGGAATACCCGTTTTAACAGTCCCAGCGGCATTTTGTTCGAGGCCATTGCTACGGTCGGCTCTTTGGGGACACTGGCTTTATTAGTTATTATCCTGATAACTTTGTCAATCTGTTTTATCACCCTGATAAAAACCAGTATTAAAGAGACCCACTCAATTATTTTGGCCTTATTTTCGAGTTATATTATCATTATCGTCTTTGCCGGTCTCTTTGCCCTGAATAATGCAGTCTTATTGTTCGCTCTTCTAATTGCTGTTTTAACCGTGTCAACGGCCGTGGTACTTTATCCGGAGAGGTTTAAGGTAATTAAATTGTCTTTTCGGGCCTCGCCCAAATACGCCCTGGCCCTGGCCGCCATATTTTTATGCGTCAGCGCCGGCGTGGTAGTTTTATTCACTATGGGTTTAAAAATGTATTTATCCGATATTTATGTCCGGCGGGCTTTGGCAGCCACTGAAGTTGAGCAGAAAATTACCGCTTTAAACAAGGCCATTAGTTTGTTTCCCTACGAAGATAGTTATTATCTGGAATTAGCCAATCAATATATGGCCCAGGCTAACCAGGAAGCCGTCGGCAGCCAAAATCAGACTGTAATTGAGAACAGCCTGAGCCAGGCGATTGAAACCGGCAGAAAAGCCCTGGAAATTTCTCCCAATAAAGCCGCCAATAATGAGGCCCTGGCTTTGATTTACGAAAATGCCAGCTTTTATACCCGCGGGGCGCTGGAATGGGCCGAGAATTTGTATAATGATTTAATCAAACTGGAGCCCGATAATCCCTTGCCGCATCTGCGCCTGGCTTTGATCAACATGGCCCGGGCCAACGCCGAGGAAGATCAAACCGAGCAGGCATATTATATCAATGAGGCGATTAAAAAGTATGATGAAGCGCTTGCCAAAAAAGATAATTTTGATGCCGCTTATTATGGTAAAGCCATTGCCGAAGAAAGACTGGGTGATATCGATGGCGCGATTGACCAGTTGCAGAGAGCCGTGATTTTAAACCGTAATAACGTGGATTACCGTTTTGAGTTGGGCCGGCTGTACTTTAACCGGGCCGTCACCCAGCCCAATCTGGCCCAAAACGCCACCGAGGAATTAACTACCGGCGAGGAAGGCAATGATTTAAGCGTGGAGGCCAACCAGGGCGTCGGCGGCGCCGTCAGCCGCAATGATGATTTGGATATGGCCGAACAGATTTTCTTAAGCATCCTGCAGCTTAATCCCAACCATGCCAACGCCCTCTATAGCTTAGGGTTGATTTACCAGCAGCTGGGCGAAACCGACAATGCCAAGATAGTTATCGGGGAATTATTGAAATTAATTCCGGCTGACCAGGCCGAGCAGGTAAAAGCGCAGTTCCCCGGACTGTATTAAAAAGCTAAGCCATTGGCAATAAAAACAAAAGCTGGCTTAAAAAACCGGCTTTTGTTGTAATTATGAATAATAAAAATGCAATAACCACACAACCGATTCCGGGATTGATAAAAGCGATAGCACTGCCGGCCAGCATTGGCTTTTTTTTCAACACCATGTACAACGTGGTGGATACTTATTATAGCGGTTTGATTTCCACTCAGGCGATAGCGTCTCTGGCGCTTTCTTTTCCGGTATTTTTTATCATTATCGCTTTCGGTTCCGGCCTGGCCACCGGCGTCACCGCTTTGATTGCCAACGCTTTAGGTTCAGATAACGTCAGTAAGGCCCGGGTTTATGTTTGCCAGGCGCTTACTTTTGTCATAATCCTGGCGGTGTTGCTGTCATTAGTCGGCCTTTTGGCCGCCCCCCGGCTGTTTAAAATCATGGGAGCTGACAACGAGTATTTGGCGATGTCGTTAAGTTATGTTAATGTCATATTTTATGGCACGGTCTTTTTTCTTTTAACCTTTACCTTAAATTCAGCTTTGGTCGCCCGGGGAGACACCAAGACTTTTCGCAACGCCTTAATCGTCGGTTTCTTTCTTAATTTGCTTCTTGATCCCTGGCTGATGTTCGGCGGCCTGGGTCTGCCCGCTCTGGGCCTGGCCGGGGTGGCCTGGGCGACGGTATTCATTCAGTTTCTGGTCAGTATTTACATTTTTTATAAAGTTTTAAAAAAGGGCCTGTTTAGCCGTGCTTGTTTGCCTTTGTTGAAACCGCGCCGGCAATATTTTTTGGAAATCGCTTACCAGGGTTTTCCCGCCAGCTTTAATTCAATGACCATTGCGATCGGGGTATTTATTATCACTTATTTTATTAATTTTTTTGGCAAGGAAATAGTGGCGGCTTACGGCATTGGAACGCGTATTGACCAGATATTTTTATTGCCGAGCATCGGCATTAACATGGCCACCCTCACCCTGGTCGGTCAGAACAACGGTGCCGGCCGCCATGACCGGGTTAAAGAAACAATCAAGAAAACCATGATTTACGGTTTGTTTATTTCCACCCTGGGCGCGATTATCGTCTTGCTTTTGGCCCGCCAGCTGGTTGCCATTTTTTCCTCTGACCCGGCGGTGGTCAAGGCGGCCGTTGGTTATCTGCGGATTTCCGTTTTTGTTTATTGGGCTTATACCTTGCTTTTCATAATGACCTCGGCTTTGCAGGGCTTGAAAAAACCGCTTTACGTCATCTGGCTGGGTTTATCCCGGCAGATGATCGTTGCTCTGCCTTTGTTTTTTCTCATGGCGCGTGTATTTAATCTGGGAGTAAAGGGTATTTGGCTGGGAATTTTAATAGTCAATTGGCTGGCGGTTCTGGCCACCATGATTTATTTGCGTTCGGTTTTAAAAAGAGTGACTGTAATTGGAAATTCGTAATTTGGGAAGTTAGTTAATTAGGGCTTAGGTACTTAGGGCTTAGGGAAATTTACAAATAATGATAAACAAGACAAATAAAAAAAAGGTGGCGGTGGCGATGTCCGGCGGAGTTGATTCTTCTGCGGCCGCATTGTTATTGAAAGAGAAGGGTTATAATTTAATCGGTATTTTTATGCGCTTGGGAACAGCCGGCCAGGAGAGCGTGGAGGAGGCGGCTCGCCAGGCGGCGGCCAAGTTGGGGATTAAATTTTACCCGCTTAATCTGGCAGAAAAATTTCGGGAAGAGGTTATTTCCTATTTTGTAAAAAGTTACGCCGCTGGTCTGACTCCCAATCCGTGCGTAAAATGCAACCGGATAATTAAATTCGGCCAACTTTTAAAATTAACCCGCCAAATCGGCGCCGATTACCTGGCAACCGGGCATTACGCCCGCAGCCGAAAAACCAGGACTGGAAATAAATCGGTTATAAAATTATACCGGGGAAAAGACAAAGACAAGGACCAAAGTTATTTTTTGTACAATCTGACCCAGAGACAACTGGCCTGGATTCTGTTTCCTTTGGGACATTACCGCAAAGATGAGGTTAAAAAATTGGCCCGTAAAGCCGACTTGCCGCATATTCGAGAAGAAAGCCAGGACGTCTGTTTTTTTTCCGGAGAACACAATGATTTTTTGCGCCAGCATTTGAACTTAAAGCCGGGACCGATTATCCTGCGCGGCCAAAAAAAAGCCATTGGCCGCCATCAGGGCCTGCCGCTTTACACCATCGGCCAGAGAAGGGGAATAGAAATCGGCGGCCGCGGCCCGTTTTATGTCTGGCATTGCGATTATAAAAAGAATATTTTGTACGTGGTTGCGGATAAAGACGATCCGGCTTTGTATCGGGACAGCTTAACCGCGAGCCAGGTAAACTGGATAGCGGGCCAGGCGCCGGCCTTGCCCCTAAAATGCCAGGCAGTCATCAGGTATCGGCACAAACCAGTGGATTGCGAAATCAAAAAACAGGGCCGGGCCCTTAAGGTAGAGTTCAAAAAAGCCCAGCGAGCGGTTACTCCCGGGCAAAGCGTGGTTTTTTATCAAGGCGAGGAAGTTTTAGGCGGGGGGATTATCGCGTAACGTGGAACGTGGAACGCGTAACGTGGAACGCGTAACGTGTCATATTCGCAGGCAACGAACACAAAACAAAAGGCAAGATTTTTATCTTACCTTATTTTTTTTGCGGTTTAGCGGAAAGTCCTATTTAGTGGTGCTAATTGATACTATTTGTTGGTTTTCCTGCTATAAAATTTTCAATATTATTTACAAATATTTCTTGTTTAGCGATCCCAGCTTCTTTAGAAATATACCCTATTGGAGGATAAATAATGCAATTATTATATTTAAAAAATCGTTCTAAATTTTTTTTTGTCATCTCATCCGAATGGTCCAGAATAAAAGTAATATCGCCATTTTTTAGACGATTTTCAAGAGCATCTAAATCAATCAATTCCATCGGAGAAGTATTTACAACGATTGCGCCTTGCTTAATATTATTTATCCTTTCTGAATTCAAAAAGGTTTTTGTATCATTATTTAAAGCTAAATGTAGCGATAGGATATCGCTTGATGAAATTACGTTGTCAATATCAGCATATTCAATTTTTTCGCTGCAGTCCTTTTTATTTCTAGACCAATATTTTACTTCCGCTCCAAATCCTAAAGCAATCTTGGCCGTTCGCAGGCCAATTTGACCAAGACCGATTACGCCAAAGATTTTGCCTTTTATTTCTGAGGCTGAAAATCCTGCCTCGGAATAATTATTATCTCGGGCCTGTCTTTTGGCTCGTTCTAGTTCTCTGATATGTTCAAGAATAACAGCGAAGACAAATTCAGCCACGGATTCAGTGCTATAGCCAGGAACATTGCAAACAGTCATTCCTTTACTTTTTGCATATTCAGCATCAATTTTGCCAAAACCCGTTCCGAAAATACCAATGTATTTTAAATTTGGAGCATTGTCTATCATTTCCTTTTTCACTCCATTGAATTTAACAAATAAGCAATCTACATCCGGGAGAAGAGACATTAACTCATTGTCTGCAGCGGATGAGAACTCTACGGCTTGTGTTGTATTTTTTATGCGAGACCAATAGATAGATTCCATTTC
>CAYNBD010000012.1:0-20959 GCA_964395755.1 uncultured Gammaproteobacteria bacterium | reverse complement strand
AATTTTATAACCTTTATCTAAACTCGTAGTTTATTTAGTGGGTGGCTAGAAAATCTCCGCCCGGTTTTATTTAAATTGATGGTATCCTTATTGGCAATCATATATGACAAGCGGCAAATGATGGTGGTAACTCACCCCATACCGTTCCTGCTCGGGGATTTACGTTTCATCCCGCAAGAGTGGAGCAATGAGTAATTACACCTCCCGGATTAAACTGCGCAATAACCGGCACACCGCAAGTCTTATCATGCATCTGCGTCGACAACCGAATGCCTGTCACCAACTATTTTGTTGTGGGTAAAACCACAATCTGGACCCGAACAATGAATGTTAAAAATATTCTCTCTTATTTTCTACCTCCTTCTCCTTGATGGTTAAAAGTTAATTTTTTAATTGTTAATTATCGACTGCTAATATGTTATTTTTTAACTACCCTACACTTCACCGGTAATTTATAAGCGGCCAGACCCAGGGCTTGAACTGCGGTTTCTTCGGGAATGCCTTCAACTTCAAACAAAATCATTCCCGGCTTAACCACGGCGACATAATGGTCAACCGCACCCTTGCCTTTGCCCATCGGGATTTCCCCGCCTTTTTTGGTCACCGGCTTATCCGGAAATATCCTAATCCAGAGTTTGCCGCCTTTTTTGGTATATTTGGTAATGACCCGCCGGGAAGCTTCAATCTGCCGGCTGGTAACCCAGTGATTTTCCAGGCTCTTCAAGCCAAAACCGCCAAAACTAACCTCGGTCAACCGGCTGGCCCGGCCGCCCCGCTTGCCCTTGTGCGATTTTCTGTATTTGGTTTTCTTCGGCATTAACATATATGTATAAACACTAATTTATATAAACACTAATTTAATGAAAGTGAACGAAAGCAACGAAATATTTTACAGCCGTTATCTTTCATTCGTATCTTTCGTGTCAATTCGTTATTTGCGTGTATCAAGCGTCTTGCCCACGACTTCGCCCACTTTGGTTTCCTGCTCTTTTTTGAAAACATCGCCTTTGTAAATCCAAACCTTGATGCCAATGGCCCCATAAGTGGTGCGGGCCGTGCCCCGGGCGTAATCAACGTCAGCCCGCAGGGTCTGTAAAGGAACCTTGCCGCTCACTAATTTTTCGCTGCGGGCGATTTCCGCCCCGTTTAAACGGCCGCCGACCACCACCCTGACGCCCAAAGCCCCGGCCCGTTCAACCCGGGCGATAGCCTGCTTCATTACCCGGCGGAAAGGGATTCTTCTTTCTATTTCAATTATCATCGACTGCATTACGATCTGGGCGCTTAAATTAGGCCGGTCAACCTCGTTAATGTTAAGGTTAATTTCGCCTAAACGAAAATTTTTCAAAAAATTATCATGAATCTTTCTTTTTAAGTCATCAACTCCGGTTCCGCCCCGGCCGATAATCAAGCCGGGCTTGGCCGTATAAACGTCAATATTTATCCGATTAACGCCCCGGCCTATTTCCACCCGATCCACTCCGGCTTCACGCAATTCTTTTAACAAAAATTTTCTAACCTTAACGTCCTGCTCAACATTATTAATATAACCCTGGCCACGCTTAAACCAGGCAGACGGCCAAGTCTTAATAATTCCTATTCTTAAAATTTTCGGATTAATCTTTTTTCCCATATTTTAAATCGCTAATTTGAGCGAATTTAGCGAATATGCATTAGCTATATTCGCTATAATTAGCTCACATTCGTGATTAACCGCTCTTTCTCCGAAAAAACCGGCTGGCAAAACCCTTGCGGGAGCCGCCCTCAACTTTAGTGTGGCCGCCCCGACCTTCTCTCCTCGGGTCGACAATCTCTTTGGATTCAGCCGTCTCTTTTTCATCCGCCGGTGATTTCGCTTTTGCCGCCTTTTCGGTGTCGACTTTGGTTCCTCGCTCGGAATCTTTGCCGGCTTCTTTCGGCTTAGCGTCAAGCTTAATCGGCGCTTCTATTTTTTGCTTCTTGGACGATTTTTTGCCGCTGGCCTTAATTTCGGCCAAAGTCAAACTGATATGGCTGGTCCTTTTTCTTACCGGGGTGGCCCGGCCATGGGCACGCGGCATCCAGCGGTGCAGAGTCGGACCTTCGTCCGCTCTGATTTCAATTATTTTTAAATTATTTTTGTCCAAATCGTAATTATGTTCGGCACTGGCCAAACAGGACTTTATCAATTTTTCTATCGGCTTAGTTGCCTTTTTATTGACAAATTTCAACTGTTCCAGGGCGCGATTAACTTCCATGCCCCGGATAGCATCAAGCACCAAACGCACTTTTCTGGGTGATATTCTTATGTGTTTTGCGGTTGCTTTTATTTCCATATTTATACACTAATTTAACGAAATTGAACGAAAGAAACGAAAGAACTTACAACTTCTACTTCTTGTTTGTATTTCTCGTGTAATTCGTTTTTTTTAGTGTTTTAAATTTTTGTGTTTTCTTATTTTTCGCCTTTGGCCTGCTCTTTGGCCATTCTGCCCCCATGACTGACAAATTTCCTAGTGGGAGAAAATTCTCCCAATCTGTGTCCGACCATGTTTTCAACGATATAAACCGGAATGTGGGTTTTACCGTTATGCACGCCAATGGTAAAGCCTACCATTTCCGGCGTAATCGTGCAAGCCCGATCCCAGACTTTAATTATGGTCTTATCGCCCGGTTTTAAGGCTTTTATTTTTTTCAATATTTTGGGGTTAATGTATGGACCCTTTTTTAAACTTCTTGACATATTATTTAAATTTTAACGACGCTTTTTGCCTCTGCGTTTTATTATTAACTTATCGCTGGCCTTGCCTTGTTTTCTGGTTTTTACGCCCAAAGCCGGCTTGCCCCAGGGGGTCTTGGGATGTTTCAGCCCGATTGACTGCTTGCCTTCGCCCCCGCCGTGAGGATGATCCACCGGATTCATAGCCGTGCCCCTGACAGTCGGCCTGATTCCCAGCCGTCTTTTGCGGCCGGCGCTGCCTAATTTTATTAAACGTTTATCCGGATTGCTGACCTGGCCGATGGTGCCTAAGCATTCTTTCTTCACCAGTCTGATTTCGCCGGAAGGCATTTTTAGCTGGGCGAACTTGCCTTCCACCCCCATAACGTAAATGGCATTACCGGCGCCGCGGGCGATCTTGGCTCCCCGGCCCGGCTTCAATTCCACATTATAAACCGCTATCCCGGCCGGGACATATTTCAGCGGTAAAGCATTGCCTTCTTTTATTTCTACCTGCTTTTTTGAACTGACCACTTGCTCTCCCGCCTTTAAACCCAGCGGGGCCACGATGTATCTTTTTTCACCGTCGATATAATTAAGCAAAGCAATCCGTGCCCCGCGATTCGGATCATATTCGATGGACGACACTTTGGCCGGAATATCAAATTTATCCCGCCGAAAATCAACCACTCTTAAATATCGCTTGGCGCCGCCGCCCCGATGTCTAATCGTAATCTTCCCCTGGATATTTCTCCCGCCCCGCCTCTTTTTTATTGCCATCAATTTCTTTTTCTTTTTCGGTTTCTTTTCGGTAATGTCGGAAAAATCATCAAATCGGGCCTGGCGTCTTCCCGGAGTTGTTGGTTTTACTTTCTTTATCATAATCGCGAATTTTAACCAATTTAAACTAATTTAGCGAATACCCTCATTGGCTATATTCGCTTAAATTCATTCAAATTAGCGACTTTACACGCCTTCGTAAATTTTAATGCTTTCCCCGGCCGGCAGAGCTACGATAGCTTTTTTCCAGTTCTTTGTCCGGCCTTGCGTCCGACCATAACGCACGTCTTTTCCTTTGGCTTTAATTATATTAATGCTAATCGGTTTTATACCGTACACTTCTTTAATCGCTTTGGCAATTTCTATTTTATTCGCGCTGGGGTTGACCTCAAAAACATATTTGTTCTGCGCGCCAATCACGCTGGCTTTTTCCGTAACCAGAGGTTTAATCAGAACCCGGAAAGCATTGCCGTATTTTTTCGTCTCGCTCTTTTTTTCCGCGGTTTTAACGGTCCCGTTTTTACTGCTGTTTGCCCGGGGCGGTTGAGACGGCCTGGCTCCATACAATTCTTTCATGCTGGTTTTTTCTTTTTTGCCATTATCAACCTGTACGGCCTTGTCCGCTTTTTTCCCCTTATCTTCGGTTTTTTTCTTACTAAATAAACCCATGTGAGATTTCCGATTTCCGATTGTCGATTTCCGATTGAAAATTTCAATCGGAAATCGCAAATCAAAAATCGTAAATTATTTATATTTTTTTTCCAAAATCTTGACGGCCGCGGTCGTTAAAATCAAATTTCTGTATTTTAACAAATCCAAAATATTAATATTGTCCAAATTAATTATCTCCACTCCGGCCAAATTCCGTCCGGAATATTTTACTTTTTCATCCCGGCCTTCGTTAATAACCAAAAGGCTGCGTTTGTATTCCCGTACTTTATTGTTTTTTGATCCCGCGGTCTTCGTGCTTTCGCGCTTGGCGTTTTCCATGCCTTCATTATCCGACAAAAATTTTTCCAAAGCCGCCAATATTTTATTCAAAATTTTCGTTTTGTATTCTCCGATGTCAAATTTATCCAAAACCAAAAAATTTCCGCTCTTAACCCGGTCGGACAAAACCATCAGCATGGCTTTCTGCTTCATCTTCTTATTAATTTTCTTTTTGAAATTCCTCTCTTTTAGGGGTCCAAAGGTAATCCCGCCGCCAATCCAAATCGGAGAACGGCTGGAACCGGCCCGGGCCCGACCTGTGCCTTTCTGGCGCCAGGGCTTGCGTCCGCCGCCCCTGACTTCGCTTCTGTCTTTGGTATGGGCCAAAACCTGCCGCTGGTTGCTCGTCTGCGCCACTACTGCCTGATGCAGGAGCGGTTCGCTCGCCGGCACGCCGAAAACCTTGTCGGTTAATTTCATTTCCCCGACCGCTTCCGCTTTTTGGTTGTAAACTTTTATCTTAATTGGCATATTTATTAGTAAACAGAAAACAGACAACAGAAAACAGAAAAATATTATAATGTCTATTGGTTATTATAAAAATTGATTGATTTCTTTATGCTATCTAAAGTGTTATCACTTATGTCTTCTTCTGTAAAAATTAATAAATTATTCTTATACCAACATTTATCTTTGTTTCCTTTAACAAAATCATTTTCTTCTAAAATTTTATGTTTATCTAATTCCGACTCTTCTTGTCCCTCATTGCTTTTAAGTAATTTTTTATAAGCCAAATCTTTTGGTTGCCCCTTTATCTCTTTCTCGTCTGTCGTCTGTTTACTGTTTTCTGTTTTCTCGGTTGCATTATCTTCAACTTTATTTTCTCCGACAACTGTTTGCAATTCACCCGGCCCCTGGATCAAGACCAGACTGTTTCTCGCTCCCGGAACCGCGCCCTTGATTGACAATATATTATTTTCCTTATCCACTTCCACTATTTCCAAATTAGCCACCGTTACTTTATCCCCACCCATCCGGCCGGGCATGCGCACGCCTTTAAAAATATGGGCCGGACCGGTCGCCCCGACCGAACCGGGCATGCGCAGCTGATCCTTGGTACCATGGGTTTTATCCTGCCCGTGAAAATGATGCCTTTTCACCACGCCCTGGAAACCCCGGCCTTTGGAAATACCGCTGACTTTAACCTTGTCTCCCGCCGTAAAAGTACTAACGTCAATCGCGTCCCCGATTTTCAATTTGTGGCCATTCGTTTCTTGATTCGCAGCCATTTGTGAAAAACAAAACTCCCGCAGATACCTTGATTTCACGCCCGCTGTTTTTAGATGCCCTTGTTGCGGCTTTTCAATGTTTTTTTCTTTCTTTTCTCCGAAACCAATCTGTACAGCCTCATAGCCGTCTTTGGCCGCAGATTTAATCTGCACCACCCGGCAAGGACCGGCCTGAATTCTGGTAACTGGTACTATTTTATCGCCGCTCCACACCTGGGTCATATCCAATTTTTTTCCGATAATAAATTTCATATATAAACACTAATTAAACGAAACAAAACGAAAAAAACGAAATATTCTATAACCATTATTCTTCTTTCGTTCTTTTCGTATTTTTTCGTTATTTTCGTGTCTATTTAAATAATAAAAGCTGGCTCTTAAAAACCAGCGAACACAAAATCATTCGTTTATTTCATTTTTTCGTCTAGTTTCGTGTTTTAACGCTGAATTTTCGCCTTTTTTATTTCCTTATTTAATATTAAATCTCGTTCCGGCATTATCCCGCTCCGCTGGTTTTGCAATTAAAGCGGGAATTACCCAAACAATCATTAATATCTTTATTCGCTAAATTCGTTTTAATTTGTGCGCATTCGCGTTCTATTGCATTTTAATTTCCACGTCAACTCCGGCCGGCAAACTAAGATTGGTAAGGTCCTCAATCGTTTTGGCCGACGGTTCAACGATGTCAACCAAACGTTTGTGAATTCTCATTTCATACTGATCGCGCGCGTCTTTGTGGACAAAAGTGGAACGGTTAACGGTATACTTCTTCTTTTCAATCGGGAGGGGAATCGGACCGAAAATCTGCGCGCCGCTGCGTTCGGCCGTCTCAATAATCGTTCTGGTTGACTGGTCGATAATCTTGTGGTCAAAAGCTTTGATTTTAATGCGAATCTTTTGCTTAAAATCATTGCTGTTGCCCTCATTCTCGGCTGTTTTTTCGCCATCAACTTTCTCTTTGTCTGGCATGTATTTTTTATTTTTAATTTATTAATTAATTTAACTTTATGAAATTCAACGGTGCAAGCATAATAAGCAAACTAACAGCAAAAATTGAAAAATAAAAGTAAATTTAAGACCCCCGGCTTGTAACGGGAGTCTTTATATCTATTTTTATTTAATGATTTTGGTCACCACGCCGGCGCCCACGGTGCGTCCGCCTTCGCGGATGGCGAATTTCTGTTTTTCTTCCAGGGCAATCGGAGCAATTAACTTAATCTTTAAGTTAGTGGTATCGCCCGGCATTACCATCTCGGTGCCTGCCGGCAATTCAACTTCGCCGGTTACATCAGTAGTTCTGATATAAAACTGCGGCTTATAACCCTTGAAGAACGGCTTATGCCGGCCGCCTTCTTCTTTATTTAAAACGTAAATTTCCGCTTCAAATTCGGTATGGGGAGTGATTGTTCCCGGCTTGGCCAATACCTGGCCGCGCTCTACCTCGTTTTTCTTGGTGCCGCGCAGCAATATGCCGGCGTTATCTCCGGCCCGGCCTTCTTCCAAAGATTTATTAAACATCTCCACGCCGGTCACTACGGTTTTCTGGGTATCCCTTAAGCCGACTATTTCAACTTCGTCATTAACTTTGACAACGCCCCTTTCAATCCTGCCGGTAACTACGGTGCCGCGCCCTTCAATGGAAAAGATATCCTCAATCGGCATCAAATAAGGCTTTTCTACGTCACGCTTCGGCTCCGGGATATATTCATCCAGTTTAGCCATCAAATCCAAGATCGGCTGGGCATCATCGCCTGTCGGGTTTTCCAGCGCTTTTAGGGCCGAGCCGCGAATAATCGGAGTTTCATCTCCGGGGAATTCATATTTTTTCAGCAAATCCCGGATCTCTTCTTCCACCAGGTCGATTAATTCCTTGTCTTCAACCATGTCGCATTTGTTTAAAAAGACGACAATATAAGGTACACCCACCTGCCGGGCAAGCAGGATGTGTTCTCTGGTTTGCGGCATTGGTCCGTCCGAAGCCGCCACTACCAAAATAGCGCCATCCATCTGAGCAGCGCCGGTAATCATGTTTTTTACATAATCGGCGTGCCCGGGGCAATCCACGTGGGCATAATGACGTTTTTCCGTCTCATACTCAACGTGCGCGGTGGCAATCGTGATACCGCGCTCCTTTTCCTCCGGCGCGGCGTCAATCTGATCAACGGTCTTGGCCGAAGCCTTCATGCCTTTGGCAGCCAAAACTTTAAGTATGGCCGCGGTTAAGGTTGTTTTTCCATGGTCAACGTGGCCGATAGTACCGACGTTAACATGAGGTTTTGTGCGTTCAAATTTTTCCGCCATATTTATTGTTTACGGCCCCCGGAGAGATCATCCCCTGGAGTTTCTAGCCCTTAAAAAATTAATATCTAAACGGGCAACCAGCCGTTGAAATTATTGTTTAATTTTTTACTTAAAATCAAAATGCTAAAAATCAATGTCGTCTATGACTTCGTCGGCGCCCGCTTTGATTCTGCTGGGAATCTTCCAGGAATTTCCTCGAGGCACTTGATTATTCTTAAAATCATCTCTATCGTCTTCGTCATCAGCCGGCAAATCTGCCCGGTAAAAATCTTCGTCGTAATAATACATGTTATCGTCAAAATATGATTCTTCCCCATCCTGCTTTCTGCTCTCACGAAAATTAATCACATTTTTAAAATCGTTGTCGTTGTCGTTGTCGTTTTCACTTTTCCAAATAGCTATATCCCGATTTATTTTATCAAGTAACTCATCTTCTGTCAAGTTTCTCACTTCCGACCGCCCAATCACCAATTTTTCGTACTCGGGCAAACTCATCAGTACAAAAGTCTCTTCCGGCTTTGCTTTATCAAAGACGATTATCCGGTCCCCGGTTTTTTGAATCAAATTAATCGCTTTTTGTAGTTGTTCCTGCATAAATTATTATTAAATTACGCTCTTATTTTATATAATTTATGGCTAAACGTCAACAGCTAAACACGAAAGTAACAAAACTGGAATTAGCCTGCCCCGCTAGCACCACGCCCCGCTAAGCAAAGCGCGGCGGGGGAGCTGACCGGGGGAATTAGTTAATTAGTCCGCCGGCTGGCGGATTAGGTACTTAGAGCCTAGGATATAAAAAAATGAAAATGAAAAGTAAAATAAAAAAAATTGCTGCATTGCTAAATTGTTGCATGTTGCATGTTGAATGTTTTCTGTCGTCTGCTATCTGTTCACTGTTTACTGCTTACTGTTTTCGCCAATAATCTTTTCCGCGATATTCTTGGGTACTTCGTCATAACGCAAAAATTCCATGGTATAACTGGCCCGCCCCTGGCTCATGGAACGCAGGGTGGTGGCATAACCGAACATTTCCGCCAAGGGTACCTTGGCCAAAACGACTTTGACATTGACCCGGTCGCCCATGCTGTCAATCTGAGCGCGTTTGGAATTAAGGTCGCCGACAATCGCACCCATATATTCCTCCGGAGTAACAACCTCAACTTTCATAATCGGCTCAAGCAAAACCGGATTGGCTTTGCGGCAAGCATCCTTAAAAGCGAATATTCCGGCCATCTTAAAAGCCGCTTCGGAAGAATCAACTTCGTGGTAAGAACCGTCGTAAACCGCCGATTTGATGTCCACCATCGGATAACCGGCCAATATCCCCTGCTCCATAGCTTCTTTCACGCCTTTTTCCACCGCTGGAATATATTCTCGGGGAATAATGCCGCCTTTGACTTCGTCCGCAAACTCGTAGCCCCCTCCCTCCGCCAGCGGTTCAACCCTAATCCAGCAATGGCCGTATTGTCCCCGGCCGCCCGACTGCTTGATATATTTGCCTTCGGCTTCGGCCGTTTGCCTGATCGTTTCCCGATAAGAAACCTGCGGCTGGCCGATATTGGCTTCCACTTTAAATTCGCGCTTCATCCGGTCAACCAAAACGTCAAGATGCAATTCACCCATGCCGGAAATTAAGGTCTGGTTGGTTTCCTCATCGGTTTCAACCCGGAAAGTCGGGTCCTCTTCCGCCAATTTCGACAAAGCCACTCCCATTTTTTCCTGGTCGGCCTTGGTTTTCGGTTCAACCGCCACCTTAATAACCGGCTCGGGGAAAATAATCGATTCCAACAGCACCGGCCGGGAGGCGTCGCAAAGCGTATTGCCGGTAGCAGTATCTTTTAAACCCACGATGGCGGCGATGTCGCCGGCATAGACCTCTTTAATTTCCTCCCGGTGATTGGCATGCATCCTGACCAGCCGGCCGATCCTTTCCTTTTTACCGGTGGAAGAATTAAGAATGTATGATCCGGCTTTTAAAACTCCGCTATAAACGCGGACAAAGCATAATTTGCCCACAAAAGGGTCGGTGGCGATTTTGAAGGCCAGGCCGGCAAAAGGCGCGCTGTCATCGGCTTTAACCACGATCTTTTTTTCTTCATTGCCCGGCTCCATGCCCTGAATATCAGGCACGTCCAAAGGCGAAGGCAGATAATCGTTAACCGCATCCAAAACCAGCTGGACGCCGATATTTTTCAAAGCCGAGCCGCAAAAAACAGGATAAACTTCATTGGCGATTACGCCTTTTCTAATGGCCCTTTTTAAATCCTCAATCGTCACCTCCTGGTCTCCCAGATATTTTTCCATTGCTTCCTCGTCGCAACCCGCCACCGCTTCCACCATTTCATCCCGGTATTTTTTAATCTCCGGCTTCATCTCCTCCGGCACGGGAATCTCCTCTATTTTCTCGCCGTATACTCCCTTGAATTGATAAGCTTTCTGATGCAATAAATCAACCACGCCCCGATGCCCTTCTTCGGCTCCGATTGGAAGCTGCATCGCCACCGCTTTGGGGTTAAGCCTATTTTGTATGGAAGACAAGCTCATACTGAAATCAGCCCCCATTTTATCCATTTTATTGACAAAGCAAAGCCGCGGCACCTTATATTTATCTGCCTGGCGCCAGACAGTTTCCGACTGGGGCTCCACCCCGGCTGAACCGTCAAAAACCGCAACCGCGCCGTCCAAAACCCGCATGGAGCGCTCAACTTCCACCGTAAAATCAACGTGTCCGGGAGTATCAATTATGTTCACTTTATGGTCTTTCCAAAAACAAGTGGTCGCGGCCGAAGTGATCGTTATTCCCCGCTCTTTTTCCTGCTCCATCCAGTCCATGTCGGCCGCCCCGTCGTGGGTTTCGCCGATTTTATGTTTTTTGCCGGTATAAAAAAGCACCCTTTCGGTAAAGGTTGTTTTGCCGGCATCAATATGGGCCGCAATGCCGATATTTCTTATTTTTTCCAGTGAATATTCTCTGGGCATAAATAAAAATATAATCCTAATTAATCCGAATTACTTATCCGAATGCTTCGAATTTTAATTTACGAACACGGTGTTAAATTCTAATTCGGAGCATTCGGATAGATTCGCTGGCTTTATTAGTTAGACAAGCTAATTCGGATTATATTATCGGGCGAAATGTGCAAAAGCTTTATTAGCCTCCGCCATTTTATGGACATCGTCTTTCTTTTTCACTGCCGCGCCCTCGCCTTGGGCGGCGTCTAGAATTTCCCGGGCCAACTTTTCGTGCATAGGTTTGCCTTTGCGCGCCTTGGCCGCCGCAATAATCCACCTAACTCCCAGGGTAAAACGCCGATCGCCCCGCACCTGGTAAGGAATCTGATAATTGGCTCCGCCGATTCTCCGGCCCCTGATTTCCAGCAAGGGCATCACCCTTTTCATCGCCTTGTTAAAAACATGGCGCGGATCCTGTTTGGTTTCCGCTTTAATGATATCAAAAGAATCGTAAACGATTTTTTCCGCTACGCTTCTTTTGCCTTCTCTCATTATATAATTAATAAGTTTGGCAATATTAATGTCATTATATTTTATGTCTCCCTGAATTTTTCTTTTTGGCGCTTGTTTACCTCTCATAGTTTACTAATAATTTACTAATTACGAATTTTTTACGAATATACGAATGTAGCACTGTATTATAAAAAAATTCATAATTAAAATATTTGTATATTCGTAATAAATTCGTAATTCGTAATCTTTATTTTTTTTCTCTCTTGGCTCCATAACGGCTCCGGCTTTGTTTTCGGTTTTCCACCCCCTGGGTATCATAAACCCCGCGGATAATTTTATAGCGAACGCCGGGCAAATCCTTGGTCCGGCCGCCTTTAAGCAACACGATTGAATGTTCCTGTAAATTATGGCCCATGCCGGGAATATAAGCCGTTACTTCCATTCCGTTAGACAAACGGACGCGCGCGATTTTGCGCAAAGCCGAATTAGGTTTCTTAGGCGTAGCCGTAGTCACCTTTAAACACACGCCCTGCTTAAAAGGCGAGCCTTGCTTGAGAATCTTTCTCTTCCGGTGCAGACTGTCTAAATTAAGATGCAGGCCCACGGTTTTAATTTTATTTTTATTGGCTTTCCGCCCCTTGCGGACCAATTGATTGACTGTCGGCATATGTTAAAACTAATAGCCACAAATTTAGCACAAATGGTCACGAATTTTGCGGCCATTCGTTTAATATTCGTGGCCATTAGTTAGTATAAACAAAATAACCCCGAGCAATCGGGATGTGTATAACTAAAATCACTATTTTAATTTAGCAAAATACTCAAAATTAGTCAAGGAAAAGGGCAAAAAAGCCGGAAATAACAAATAAAACGTATATTTCTGGCTTACATTACAATAAATAGACGGCAGAAAACAGTCAAATCAATTTTCAAATTTACGAATTTAAAATTTTCAAAACAATGAAATAATGAACAAATTATTTTGTAAATTTTTTAATTCTTTTAGATTCGTAAATTGTTCCGTAAATTCTAAATTTGAAAATTAGAAAATTAAACGGTGTCTTTTCGTTCCTTTCGTGTGCTTTCGTTTTTTTCGCGTCTACCCTACCAATAAACTGAACAAAAAGTAAATAATCGGCGCGATCAGCGAAAAAGCGAAAATTACAAACAGCAAAACCAAAAAAAATCCGAATCTTTCCAAGCTGGCATATTTTATCTGCCAACTGTAAGGCAAAAACGGCATCAGCACTTTTGAACCGTCCAGGGGCGGAATCGGGACCAGGTTAAAAACCAGCAAAAGTAAATTAATGAATACGATGATGGCGAAAAAATCAAGCAAAACCGGATTAATGTTGAGCAGCCAGCCGCCCAAAAACCGAATCAACAAACCGAAAAACAAAGCCACGATCAAGTTAGCCATAGGGCCGGCAGCCGCCACCTTGGCCGCCCCGTATTTCTGGTCGCGCAAATTATTGGGGTTAAACGGCACGGGCTTGGCCCAGCCCAAAACAAAGCCGGCCCCGGAAAAAACCAAAACCAGCGGCAGAATAATGGAACCGAACAAATCAATGTGCGGAATCGGATTCAAAGTCAACCGGCCCAGATTTTTCGCAGTCGGGTCCCCTAACCTGTCCGCCATCCAGCCGTGCATATATTCATGGATGATGGCGGAAAAAACTAAAACTATGATTTCAAAAATGACTATTTGCGTTGACATAGTTGACATAATTATTTAGAAAACAGAAAACAGACGACAGAAAACAGGATCATCGGCCTCTGTCTTATTACTACCTTAACTATAACACAGCTTGCTATTTCAAGCAAAATATGATAACGTAAAAAATGATTTAACACTTAAATAACGGAAAACAAATTGATAACGACGAACATCTCTGTCGTCTGTCGTCTGTTTTCTGTCGTCTAATAATATGGCTAAAAAATGTGATTTATGCGGACGCGGTTCCACCCGGGGCATAAAACGTTCCCATTCAAACATCAAAACGATCAAAAGGCAAAACATCAACCTGCAAATCAAAAAAATAGACGGCCAGAGAAAAAAAATCTGTACCGCCTGCCTAAAAACAATTACAAAATTGAAATAAATTTTGAAATTTTGTGAATCTAAAATCGTCCCGCCAGGCGGGACGATTTTTATTTTATTATCTTATAAGATAAGCCCCAACCCAAATAACAATGTAACAATTAACCTCTTGCAACCCCTTTAACTCCCTCAATACTTAACAGCAAACTCCGTAAAACCCTTAAGCTCGCCTCTTTCGCTGGCCGCGCTTTCCACGCGGGACCACTATGAGACCCGGCGGCACCACTCTAAAAATTTTCCCAGTCCGGCTTCTTCTCCCTCGGCTTCAATGTAAACCGTGCCGTCCGCTTCGTTTTTGGCAAAACCTTTAATTCCCAGTTTATCCGCCGCTTGTTTGGCGGAATCGCGAAAAAAAACTCCCTGCACCTGCCCGTGAATTTTTATGTTTAAATGTTTCATAAAATAGATATAGGATTTTTGAGATATTTGGGATTATTAAGATTATTAGAAGACAATGTAAGGCGTTACACGTTATGCATTACACGTTCCACGTTATGCGCTTTATACAATATCCATAAAACCACGCCATAATATACCGCCGCCCACCCCCACCATAAATAATCAATCTCAACGTATGCGCCCGGCAAGCGGCTAAGCCAGCCCGCTACTACTATAATATATTTTAGCAGAAAATACGCCGGCAGAAAAAATAAAAACGCCCCACCCGATAAAATTAAACTTAAAAACAAACCGCCTAAAATCGTTGCCAGCATTATTGGCAGGGCCCACAAAACCAGCAGGTTGCTGACCGGCGCGATTAAAGATACTTGGGAAAAATTATAAGCCAGCACCGGCAGGGTTAAAATCTGGGCGGCAACGGTTATGTTAACCAAACTAATCCCCGCTTTTAAAAGCTTGGGCGGATTTTTTATTTTGGCCGTCCACCTGTCCAAAAAAGGATAAAACCAAATAATGCCCAAAACCGCCAAAAAAGAAAGCTGGAAACCAATATCGTCCCGCAATAATTTAGGGTTAATTAAAAGCAAAACCGCTCCGGCCATTACCACTGAATTGGCGCTTTTGCTCAACCGCCCCAAATTCATGGCCCAAAGCAGCAAAAATCCCATCAGCCCGGCGCGCATAGCCGAAGCCGGCCAGCCGATTAAAATAATGTAGGACAACAATAAGCCGGCGGAGAGCCAAAAAGATTTTTTGCGGGATAATCCCAAGCTCAAAAATAATCCCATCAGCATCGCCGCCAAAATGCTGATATGCATTCCAGAAATGGCAATGATGTGGCTAAGGCCGACTCGGGAAAAATCAGCGCGCAAAGCCGGCGGAATATTTTTTTTGTATCCCAAAAAAATTGCCTGGGCCAAACCGGCTTCCGGCTCCGCCAAGCCGTAAGCAATCGTGGCCCGCAGTTTATTTTTAAATTGCAGCAACCCCGCCCGCAACTTGTTTCCGGCCGGCTTTTCCACCGCGTCCGCGGACACGCCAGTCTCAATCCGGGGATAATAACAAACCGAATAGATATTATAGCGCGCCAAATAACGGTCATAAGAAAAGCCCCTGAATTTATCCGGCGCCTCCAGGGCGCAAATAATTTCCAGCCGCTCACCGTAATTATAAACCGGATATAAATTGGTGGTGATTAAAATTTTTCCTTCCACCCTTCTCTCCGGAAAGAAGGATAGATTTTCCGCACACATTTCCAGTTTCTGATTATTCTGCCTGACATCCGGCTCATTACAAATTATTCCTTGAACGTTTACGGTTTGGCCGTTGTAGCGCCAAATTTTATCCGGGGCATTAAGAGGCAGGCTAAAACCATAGCGCCACAACCCCAAAAATAAAAACAAGCCCCAAAGAGCCGCTATCCTTAAACTCTTGATTTGCCAAAATAAAAATAAAATCACCGCGCCGCCGGTAAGGCCGACAAACCAGGCTAAATCGCGTTCCGCCCATTCAGGCGGCAACCAAGACGCCAGCACAATACCGGCGATGAAACAAACGCAAGCGCCAAGAAAAATTTTTGATTTCGTGAAAAAATTTCCCTCCATGCTTAAATTATAGCAAAAATTAAATTATAATTTAAGCCACCCTTGATTATCTTACTCATTTGTGCTAAGCTCATAATAACGCCTAAATTGCGTTTTTATTTTTTGTTTAAGCAGTGAATATGAAAAAAGACATCCATCCAAAATATTATAAGCAAGCCAAGGTCACTTGCGCCTGCGGGCATAGTTTTACCACCGGCTCAACCCGGGAAGAACTCAAGGTTGAGCTTTGTTCGGTTTGCCATCCTTTTTATACCGGCAAACAAAAACTGGTTGATTCCGCCCGCCGGGTAGAGAAATTCCAGGCTAAGGTGGCGGCGCAAAAAGAAGTGGCCAAAACTAGAAAAGGCAAAAAAGCCAAAAGAACCGCCCAGGCCAAGGCCAGAAGCAAAGCCAAAGCCAAGAAAGAAATAGTAATCAAAGCGGAAAAAACCGAGAATAAAAAATAAAATAGTTGTTTTTGTTTGGATAATATAATGGTATAATTTCAATATACCAATCAAGCGAAAACAACTGTTTTTATTTCACGACTTCTTTTAACCTCTCCCCCGATTATCCGCCAGCTGGCGGATAATCTCCCCCTCTCCTAATTAGGAGAGGGGGCCGGGGGGTGAGGTATGTAATTTTCAACCCTTTGCAACCTCTATGTACGAAGACATCAAAAAACAATACAATGATCTGGAAAAACAGCTCACTGATCCCGAAATATTGAAAGACAAGCAAAAGTTAAGCGCAATCTCGCGCCAACATGCCGAACTGAAAGAAGTCATCGGCCTGATTTCGGCGTGGGAAAAACTGGAGAAAAATATCGGGCAAAACCGGGAAATAATAAAAGAGGAAAGAGACGGTGAACTGAAAAATATGGCCCGGACGGAATTGGATTCTTTGGAAGAGCAATCAGCCGAACTTAAAAATAAGATTGAGGCTGAACTGCATCCGGCCGATCCCAATGACAAAAAAAACGCCCTCCTGGAAATCAGGGCCGGCACCGGCGGGGACGAATCCGCTTTGTTCGCGGCCGACCTCTTCCGGATGTATGCCCGCTTTGCCGAAGGCCGGGGCTGGAAAATCAACATCCTGGATTCCCACCGCATCGGCATCGGCGGCTTCAAGGAAGTAATTTTCGAAGTCAGGGGCAAAAATGCCTATGGTGATTTGAAATTTGAAGCCGGTACCCACCGGGTGCAAAGAATTCCGGAAACGGAAAAACAGGGCCGGGTGCATACTTCCGCCGTTACGGTCGCGGTCCTGCCCGAAGCCGAGCCTCTTGACCTGGAAATTAAAAACGAAGATTTGCGCATCGACACCTACGCTTCTTCCGGGCCGGGCGGCCAAAGCGTCAATACCACCAATTCGGCCGTGCGCATTACCCACCTGCCCACCGGCCTGATCGTCCAGTGCCAGGACCAGAAAGACCAGCACCAGAACAAGGAAAAAGCCCTGCAAATCATGCGCTCCCGCCTCCTGGCCAAAATGGAGGAAGAAAAACAGGCCCGCGAAGCCGCCAGCCGCAAGCAGCAGATCGGCAGCGGCGACCGCTCGGGAAAAATCCGCACTTATAATTTTCCCCAGGATCGCTTAACCGACCACCGCCTAAAAAAATCCTGGCACGCGCTTGACCGGATTATGGACGGAGATATCGGAGACATTATCAAGGAAATTAAAAAGGGATATTAATCAATGAGTTTATCTCATCAACCAATATCCCTTTGATCTTTAACAATAATTATTCACAATAACCGCAGCAATCCTCCCACCTTTCACAAACTAATTGTTGCTGATCCTTAGTGAGAGGAATCTTCCCTTTGCGAGAAGCCTCTCTTATAATAAGGCTCTTGTCCTTTCCCTTTTTCATAACCTTGAAAGCATTATCAATTATACCTTGGTAATGCTCTTGGGAAAGGTAAATTTTTAACGATTCCGCATCTTCCATGAGCCGCCAGTATAAACCAGCCTGGAGGTACAGAGCAGGAATTTTTTCCAATTCTTCCGGTGTCGGCTCTTTGAGCTCCATAATGGAAACAATGGCCGATCGGAAATTTCCGCGAACATAGGCTATCTGATAAAGCAACCTTAATTCCCCGTCGTTAAATTTCAGAACTCCACGATAGCCGATATCCCCGAAATCCCTACACTCTCTCACAAACCGCGGGTAAGGATCTTTATTTGCTCTGGGATGCATTCCCTCGTTGATAAACAGTCTTGCCAGTCTTTCTTTTTCCTCCCGGCTGAATTCCCGACCCAGTCTTTTTACGGCTAAAGTAGCCCTAATAAGAGAAGGTAAAGGGTAATAAGGATAATCATAACGGTTAAGACGGCACTTTATAGCATTATCCACAATCGCCTCATATTCATTATCCGTTATATCAAATCTATTATCGTGAGCATATTTCTCTGCTTCGTAAATATCACCCTCTTCTATCGCCGCCAGATATTTATTATAATCAGGCGCATGCTGGCGCATATATCTCCCAATTACCCACCCAGCTATCGAGTCCAGCGGTTTGCCAAAAATTTCAGCTTGAGAGATTAAAAAATATACTACACAAACCAATATAATTCCTACTGTTATTATCCTTACTCTTTGTCTGGTCATCTCTCTGCCTCCCTTCCGCCACCTGTCTGGCTAAGGGTATGGGCTTTTACATAATCCTTGATTTTCGGCCAGGCATTAAAGCCCATCAAGCGAGCCACGTCTTGGGCTTGCCTAAAATTCTTCTTCCGGCGACGCAATTCAGCAGGAGGGATGGTATCAGCCGAGCTATTATAAACCGTAAGCGCCAAATCTTTTAAAACTCTGTGCACCAGCGCCTGCATTGTACTATCTTGATCATACGGCTGGTAATAATAGCCTATGCCGAATATTGCCTTGAATCTCCTTTGCGTCTCTTTCGCGGCGACGCGAAGAGATCTTGATGCCCACAGAAGAAAGAAAAAACTGATAAGACAAAAAATTAACAAACACAACGTGAAATGTATCAGAACCGAAAAATCAAACACCGTAGTTACTATTAAGGTTAGCAATAAGGAAATTATAGCAATCGCTACCACCGCCATTACCGTTGCCATAAAAAATCCCGGCATCTCCACATTCCTCTTCCATTCCAACATTTTGTACTTCATTTCTATCCTCCTTTGCGCTGTTCGTAGCAGCGCGGTTATCGCCCAAGGAATCTGTTCGCTGCAGACTCCCGTAATATATAACTGCCATATATATTACCCGGCATGGTTGGCCGTCCTTTCTTGCTCCACCGATTTATTAAAGGCTGCCAGCAGTAAATTAGTCATAAATATATATAGTTTATAGCTAATTTACTGCTGGCAAGATATATTTTAAAAGAACCAATAACCATAGCATATTTATGAATATTTGTCAAGTATTAAAAGAAAATACGCTAAAATTAAAGAAAAAAAATATTACCAATCCGCATCTAGAAGCGGAAATTTTATTATCTCATATTCTAAAAAAACCGCGCGAATTTCTTCTCGCCCACCCCGAAAAACAATTGACCAAATTACAAATTGCAAATTACAAATTACTGACTGCCAAAAGAACAAAGGGGACACCAATCGCCTACCTGACCGGCCACAAACAATTCTACGGCCTGGACTTCATCGTCAACAAAAACGTCCTTATCCCCCGCCCCGAAACCGAGCTAATGGTGGACGAAGCGTTAAACTTGTTACGTAGCATGTTACGTAGCAAAACGAATAAAAAAACAATTATCGCCGACATCGGCGCCGGCAGCGGCTGTATTATAATATCAATAATCAAAAATTTATTCCCAAATTACCAATTACCCCCTGTCGCTCACGAGCGACGGGGCGGGCGAATTTCAAATTTCAAATTTCTGGCAACAGACATCTCCCGCTCTGCCCTGGCGGTGGCTCGTAAAAATGCCAAAAAACACAATGTTGTAAATCCGCCCGCCGGCGAAATAAAATTTTACCAAGGCAACTTACTTGAACCGCTAATCAAAAATTTAGAAATTAGAAATTATAATTTAGTAATTTTAGCAAATCTTCCCTATCTCACTCCCGCGCAAATTAAAAACTCGCCCACTATTAAATATGAACCCAAAATTGCTCTCTCCGCCGATAAAGACGGCCTGAAATATTATCGCCGGCTTTTCAAACAGCTAATCCAAATTACCAATTACAAATTACAAATTACAATTTTTTGTGAGATAGACCCGCGCCAAATAACTTCGTTCAAAAAACTGATTAAAAAATATCTCCCGGCCGCAAAAATCCAAATAAAAAAAGACCTTAGCGGCCGTAACAGACTGATAATAATTGGAAAGTAAATAAAGATACAAAACAGTGGGAATAGAAATTGTGGGAACGCAAGATTTTGCGTTCCCACTGTTTTTTGTTCCCACAATTTTTTATTCCAATGTTTCTACGGTTTTGTGTTTTATTTTTATCAAAAAGAATTATTATTCACATGAAGTAGTAGAGCAATTAAGGTCGCCATCAAGGGCAAAACAATAAGTCCAGCCGCCATTATCCACATCCCTTAATTTCAAACAAGCGCCCTTAGCGGCCGTATTGCTTGCTCCGCCGAATTCAACCGTTGAAGTCGCCGTATCCCCGCCGTAAACCTGCAATTTAGCCTCCGGAGTGGATGTGCCAATGCCGACGTTGCCTGTGCCAAGGTCCATCGCCATAATTGCTTCCGTGCCCCCTAAACCGCCCCTATGAAACCACACTGAACCGGAATTATTTTTCTCTATTAAAAAACGGTCGTTATTAGTCACCAACCCCAGATAAGCGGTAGTCGGCGATTCGGCAACCAGACGCGCGATTCCTCCGACCGACTGCGATTTAATCATGCTTCCGCCCGGATTAATATAGGTGCCGCCTATCTGATCCGGACGGTTACCGTCGCCGACACCGAAATAAGCGTTATCCAAAAAAAGGCTGGCAAGCACGGCGCTGGTGCTTGACCCAATCCAAAAAAAATCGTCCGTATCGCCCCCATGCCAATAAGATACTCCCATCATTACCTTGTAATCCACCTGGCTGTTTTCCGTCCGGTCCAAAGTAAGCAAAGGGCCGGCAACAACGTCTCCGGCGATATGCAGGGCGGTTTCCGGATTCGTCGTCCCGATGCCGACGTTGCCGTCAGCCGCAAGATAGAGCTGGCTGGAATTAACGCCGATAGCGCCTTGCAGGCCAAGCAATGCCCGCGGCGTCGTCGTCCCGATCCCCACCCGGTTATTAGTCGCGTCAACGTAAAGGGTATCGGTGTCAAAGGTGGCATTGCCGGTAACCGTCAGGTTGCCGTCAGTGGAAACATTGGTGCCGATGGTGGTGGCGCCGGCCATGGCGGCCACGATGAAGACGGTTATTAGGGAGGCGAAGATTGGCTGTGAATATTTGTGTAATATTG